>JAHYJL010000102.1 GCA_019429045.1 Bacteroidales bacterium | reverse complement strand
AAAATCGGGGAGACTTGTTTTGCGGATGAATAACAGCGGAAGGTTGCCGAGCAGGATGCGGTTCATAAGCGGTATGGTCAGCCATTCACCGAAGGATTTCATCACCTGCACCGGGAATAGCGACAGCAATGCCAGGTTATACTTTTGCAGGTAGGCCAAAGTATGCCCGACGATCCCGCGTCTGACCCTCACGTCGGCATCCAGGAAGAGAAGGTAATCGCCCCTGGCCTGGCTCGCCAACTGGTGACAGGCGTGATTCTTGCCGAGCCAGCCCGGCAGCGGCCCCTCCCCTTTCAGGTATTTCACCCGGTTATCAGCCATAGCCTTGGCCCTGACAATTCCCGCGGTGCCGTCACTGCTGTCGTCATCGTAAACTATGATCTCCATGTTCGGATAATCCAGCCCCAGCAAATCATCCAGCATGGGGCCAATATTGGCCTCCTCATTCCGGGCGGGGATCAGCACGGAGACCATGCGTTCTTCCCGCGGTACCGCCGGACGCAAAATGATGCGGGAAAATTGGTTCACCAGCACAACCGCCAGTTGCACCAGAAGGTAGGCCAATGCCGCGTATGCAATGATCTCCATCAACCCGGTTTTTGTTGCTCAATACACCTGGTATAGAAGGAATGATAGGCCGATTCAAGCGAAGAGGCCGTCAGGGCTTCTTCCGGCGAAAATTCCTTGACGTAAAGGTACAACATTGGTTTGCGAAATACAAAATAATCGATCAGCGCGGCATAGAAAAAAGGCGCAACCGGCTTTCAACCCTGCCGGCGACCGTACTGATCCCTTTTTCAAAACTGATCCTGGGTGTGTAAATGGAACTGAACTCACCCCGGGGATACATCACCACCAGGTTATTTTTGTCCTGCAGCAATTCAACGGTATAATTGATCGATTCGATGATGCTCCGTGAATTTTTACGGATCGAATCATCGCCCGCCCGATTTGGATTGATACAGTTGCCAACAGGGGATCCGTGGCGTCATGTGATGCTCATTGTGATAACCGAAAAAGTAACAGGAAAGCATGGCCCACAAATGGTTCTTCCGCAGCGTCCTGGCATTGTGCGGCTGCATCTCCTCAGTATGCGGGCGGCTTGTGCGGAACATAGGTCCCGAAATAAAACAACTGGAAGGTGGATAAAACGGCCGGCGCCACCCAGAACCAGATGATGGAACTGTCGGGGTACCAAATCCGGAGAATGTTAAAAATCACCGCCATGATAACCAGTTGTATGATTGTCAGATATTTATACATAAATCTTGCCCACCAGATAAAAAAGTTCTGGCTGCGCGGTGAAAAGTCCGGGTCTTGCTCAGTCCCGGGAAACTGGTGATGCAAATAATGATTTTTTACCAGCCGCGGGTACCACATCCCGGCATACAGGAAAACGGCAAAGAAACCGACCGCGTTGTTCACCGGCCTGTAGCGGCTCACCGTGCCATGCATGGCATCGTGCCCGGTGATGAAAAGCCCGGTGAAAAAATAGACCTGCAAAAGGATATGGATATAAAACCAGGGTGACAGATAATTCACAGGCACGTATTCGAGAACATAAAACAGGTGTCCCGCCCAGATGAAAATGATCGTGAATGCAACAAATAGCCCCATTACTGATAATGAAAGATTATATTCAACAATACAAAAAACATTACCTGGATGATAAACAACGCAGGGGCGATTTTGTTCTTTATTTGCCTGGTATTCATATCGAGAATGACGAATAAAATGACAGAGGTGACAAACCAGGCGAAATAGTTCTGAAAAGGCACATTTTCGCCATGCCAGTTCCACATATCGAGCCGGATGGCCACCGGTTCCAGGACAATATCGTAGAGCAACATGGCTGCACCTCCAACCAAATAGCGCAGCCAGCGGTTCCGGGTGATAAAACCGGTCAGGATCCAGGCTGAATAAATCAGCAACAGCCAGTTCACCCCGATCATCAGGGGTGTGTTCCAGATCTTCGCCCCCAGCGTCTTGCCGTAAACATATTCACCGAAAATGACCCCGGTATTCACCCCGGCTACCTCTACCAGATATCCCAGGAGCATGATAATGAACGCCGTAAGAAAAAACCTCCGGGTTGGATTTTCATGAAAAAGCAAGAGAAAATACAGGCTGAACAACAATGTGAAAGGCACCAGGCTTTGAAAAACGGACTGCGTTCTTTCACAGGTCAGGCCAAAAACGCCCACCAGGTAAAAGAGTGAGAGAAAAATGATCAGCAGAACCGGGTATTTCCTGACATTTTCAATCATAGGATCATTTTTTAAGTATTGGTATTAAGTCTGCCACAATTTTGGCCGAAGAGAGGCAGAGCGGGATGCCCCCGCCGGGATGCACGCTTCCGCCGGTAAAATACAGGCCGTTGATATCTGAAAAGTTCGGATGCCGCCGGAAGGCAGACCACATCGAATTCGAGCTGTTGCCATACAGTGAGCCCCTGTACGACGCCGTTCTGCTTTCAATACCCCGCGGATCCAAAATAAACTCAAATTTCCTGTGCTTCGCCACATCCACTTTCAGGAGCCTCTCTATCTTTTCTTCAATCCTGCATCTTGCACCGGCAATCACCTCATCCCAGTCCTGCCCGTTATTCTCCGGCACATTGATCATGACGAACCAGTTCTCGCAGCCATCCGGCGCATCGCTTTTCACTACCTTGCTGCTGATGAAAATATACACGGTTGGATCGGGCTGAAGCGTTTTCAATTCGAACAAATGCCTGAATTCCAATGCGTAATCTGCAGAAAACAGAATATTATGCATATCCAGTTGCCGCGACTCCATCTCCATTCCCCAATAAAAGACCAGCGCGGAGGTGGAGCGTTCGTGCCGGAACCATTTTTCCCGGAACGGTAAGTTTTTCAGCAATTGGCGATAAACAAACCAAATATCTGCGTCACTGACGACCATATCGTAAGGCATCATTTCACCATTAACACGGATACCGCTCACTTTGTTCCGTGACAATACAATTTCCTCCACACGGGTGTTGAGATGGATCCTCACATCAAGCTTCTCACACAACGACGTGAGAGTGCGGATGATCTGGTACATCCCTTCCCGCGGGAAAAAGGCCCCCACATTATGCTCCAGGTGAGGGATCACACGCATGGTGGAGGGCGTTTTATAGGGATTTGACCCATTGTAAGTAGCATAGCGGTCGAATAACTGCACCGTATTAGGATGACGAAAGTATTTGCGGTTCAGTTGATGTAAGCTGATAAACGGATTTAAGCGATGCAGCCGGAAAAGCGCCCTGATAAAATCGGAAGTGAGATAATTCCTTGCCCTGTGCAGCGAATTCCGGATAAAGACAGGATAAGTAAATTCAAAGATCTTTCGGCTTTCGTCAAGGTATTTCAATACTGTTCCGGGGTCCTCCCCCGCCTTTTCAGCTAGCTCCGCAGCAAACTGCAGCGGGTCGCCTGAAGCGTCAATGACCATCCCGTCTTCGTAAAAGTACCGGCAAATGGTATCTAGCTTTGAATACTGAAAATCAGTATCATACTCATTGCACAATGCAATTAATTCATCCACCATCTCCGGAGCTGTAAAAAGAGAAGGACCCGTATCAAAACGATACCCGTCATGCCTGATCTCCGACATCTTCCCCCCCGGCATGTCCGACTGCTCAAAGACATCCACATGGTATCCTTTAGCAGCAAGCCTTGCAGCTACCGCCACCCCTCCCACTCCGGAGCCGATCACAGCGATTTTTTCAGGCATTCAAAAACATTTTAAGCAAAGGTATGTTTTAAGATGTATTGTTTTTGTAAATTCGGCATTTTATAGAAATATGAAAAAGGTATTGATCGTAGGGACTGGTCTTGGTGGACTTACCACCGCGCTTCGTTTAGCAAAGCTGGGATACCAGGTGGAAATGGTGGAGAAATACCACCAGCCGGGAGGCCGGCTGAACCAGTTGAAGAAAGACGGGTTCACATGGGACATGGCCCCCACCTTCTTCAGCATGAGTTATGAATTCAAGGAATTTGTCGAATCGACGGGCATTGAAATGCCTTTCGAATTCGTCGAGCTCGATCCCTTGTACGCAGTGAATTTTGCTAACAGCGACAAGTTTTACATGATCTACAAGGATCTGAAAAAGCTGGCAAAAGAATTCGAAGCGGTGGAACCGGACTTCGAAGCCAAAATGACCCGATACCTCGCCGGTGCAGGCAAGCTGTTCCACGATACTGAAAACATCATTATCAAACAGAACTTCAACAGCCTGGCCCACTTCCTGCTGCAAATGACAAGGGTTCCCTGGGTCCATGCCCCTAAGATGATCCGGTCTATGTGGTCCGAAATGGAACGGCATTTTGAATCGCGCGAGGTCAAGGAGATATTTTCGCTGGTGGCTTTTTTCCTGGGCGCAACGCCTTTCGACACTCCCGCCGTGTACAGCCTCCTGTCATACACCGAAATGGTGCACGACGGCTACCATAATGTCAGGGGCGGTATGTACAAGATCGTGGAAGGCCTGATGAAAGAATTTGAAAAAGAGAACATTAAGATCACCTTCAATACGGAAATTACCGGTTATGTGGAAAGCAACGGCCAATTAAGCCACCTGGTCGACACGGAGGGAAAACGCTGGGATGCCGATATTTTCGTGATCAACGCCGATGCGGCCGGCTTCCGTTCGCAGATCTTCAAACGGCCGAAATTCACCGAAGAGCGGCTGGACAGGATGAAATGGACCCTTGCCCCCTTTACCATGTACGTGGGCGTGAAAGGAAAAATCGATACATTGCATCATCATAACTATTTCCTTGGGTCAAACTTCAAGGAATATGCCGGGAAAATCTTCAAAAATTCTATCAGCCTCTCCAAGCCTTATTATTACGTGAATGTCAATTCAAGGCATAACAAAGAATCGGCGCCCGAGGGCTGTGAAAACCTCTTCATTCTCTGCCCGGTTCCCGATCTGCGTTTCAAACCCGACTGGTCCGACAGGGACGAGCTGGCCGACACCATTCTGACCGACCTGTCGCAGCGGATCGGCTTTGACGTGAAAGGCAACCTGATGACCCTTACGGTCATGGATCCAAAGGACTGGGAAAGGGATTTTAACTTATACAAGGGAAGCGGCCTGGGGCTTGCGCACGATCTCAACCAGATCGGGGGCTTCCGGCCAAAGAATTATGATGAGGTCTTCGGTAACGTTTTTTATGTCGGGGCATCCACCACACCGGGTACCGGCCTGCCGATGACCGTCATCAGCTCCCGTTTAGTCACCGAAAGAATCCAGAAAAAGCATGGACTTATACTTGCATAACGCGCTGGATTGCAGCGAAAAAACAACGAAAAACTACAGCACTTCCTTTTCCCTGGGGGTACGCATGCTGGGGAAACCCCTGCGGCGGCCGATCTATGCCGTCTATGGGTTCGTCCGCTTTGCCGATGAGATCGTAGACACCTTTCATGACCAGAATAAACGCGAGATCATCAAACGATTTGAAGATGAAACCTTTGATGCAATCGGTAAAAAGTTCAGCAGCAACCCCATCCTGCATAGCTTCCAATGGGTGGTCAACGAATACGATATTAACCATGAACTGATCAAATCCTTTTTAAGAAGTATGAAGATGGACCTTTGTCCCAATAGTAAAAATTTCGATAAGGAAAAATATCACTATTACATCTATGGTTCGGCTGAGGTGGTGGGATTGATGTGCCTGAAGGTGTTTACCCATCGGGATAAAAACTACGATGAACTCGTGTATCCTGCACGAAAACTGGGCGAAGCATTCCAAAAAGTGAATTTCCTGCGCGACATCAAATCGGACCTGGAAGACCGCGACCGTTTCTATTTCCCTGAAGTCGATTTCACCAAATTCGACAACCAGGCAAAAAAGCAGATCGAGCAGGATATCCAGAAAGACTTTAACGAAGCCTTCGAAGGCATCCGGAGGCTGAACAAGGACGCCCGGCTGGGCGTTTACCTCGCCTATATGTATTACCAAAAACTGTTCAATAAGATCAAAAGGACGGATGCCCGGAGAATTATGGTCAAACGGTACAGGATTTCAAATTACAGGAAGCTCCTGATTTTATTGAATTGTTACCTGAAAGAAAAACTGGGAATGATTTAGGAAGATGGAGCTGCAGAAATTCACATACGCTTTGCTGCTGGCCGGATCCGTATTGATCCCTTTTGCCCTGAGCTTCGACCGGAAAGTCGCATTCTACAAGTACTGGAAATACCTGTTCCCCGCCATCCTGGTCACCGCCACCGTCTTTATCCTGTGGGACGTATATTTCACACGGCATAATGTCTGGTGGTTCAACAAAGATTACGTCACGGGTCTGTACATCGCCGGCCTGCCCATTGAAGAATGGCTGTTCTTCATCATCATTCCTTACTGTTGCATTTTCATTTACGAAGTATCCCGGGCATATATCAAAAAGGAATACAAGGGTTTCATCATTCCACTCAACATCGTGCTTTTCATCTTCTTCCTGACCGTCACCATCCTGCACATCGACCGGGCTTACACGGCCGTCAATTTCGGCATGGCCACCTTCCTGATCGGTTTGCAATTCATATTAAAGACCCACAAGACCTATCTTTTTCATTTCTACATTGCTTACGCATTAAGCATCATCCCGTTTTTAATGGTCAACGGCGTCCTTACCAGCTTCCCTGTAGTCGGATACGACGATACACAAAACCTCGCGATACGCATCTACACTATCCCCGTCGAAGATTTCGCCTACCTGGTCAACCTGCTGCTGATGAATATGAATATTTATGAGTGGCTGAAAGGAAGGAAGTCATACGGTAGTCATTGATAGTCATTTGCTCGCTGCACTCGCGACATTAAGTGGACATTAGGTGGGAATTGGTAATTGGTTCTTGGAACCAGAAACCAGGAACCAGGAACCAGAAACAAGAAACAAGAAACCATTATTTGGTATTTCCAATAATTCCTCCGATCTTTGCACCCCGATTTTAAAAAATTCTTTCATCGTTAACAATTAACAATTTATGCCAACGAAAATCAGATTGCAGAGAAAGGGTAAAAAAGGCAAGCCTTTTTACCACGTTGTCATTGCGGATGGTCGTGCACCACGGGATGGGAAATTCATCGAAAGAATTGGCATTTACAATCCTGTATCCCGACCAGCTGAAATTGACATTGATTTTGACCGCGCCCTTTACTGGCTCCAGGTCGGCGCACAGCCTACCGATACCGTCAGGGCACTACTTTCCTCCAAAGGGATACTCTACAAACACCACCTGCTGGTAGGCGTCCGCAAGGGTGCCCTGACCCAGGAACTGGCCGAAGCAAAATTCCAGGCCTGGTTGCAGGAAAAACAGGAAAAATTCCTCACGAAGATCAAAGAAGAAGAGCTCACCAAAAAGGACGCCCGTAAAAAGCGTCTTGAGGCTGAGCTGAAGGTAAACGAGGCCCGTGCCAAGGAATTGTTGGCCAAGCGCGCCAAAGAACTGGCCGAAGAACGCAGGGAAGAGGAAGCGGTTGAGGAAACAGCAGAAGAATCCGCAACAGCAGCGACAGAAGAACCAGTCGCAGAAGAACAACCAGTCGCAGAAGAACAACCTGTTGCTGAAGAACAACCCGTAGCAGAAGAACAACCCGTAGCAGAAGAACAACCTGTTGCTGAAGAAGAACCTGTTGCTGAAGAACAGCCTGTCGCTGAGGCTGAGACTGTAAAAGAAGAAGAGCCCCCTGCTGAAGAGGAAACCGAAACCAAAGCCTGATCAACGACATAATCATCCTTTGCTGCAAACCCTGATCATTTATATAGGGCCAAAGCTACCCGACAAAGGTATCTCTGGCCTTTTTTATTAATTTTACCCCATGAGCAAGATCAAGGCAATTAACTATGACGGTTATTTTTTCTTCGGGAAAATCATCCGCACCCATGGCTACAAGGGAGGGCTTAAAGCGCTGCTGGATGTTGACCGGCCCGGGGATTACGCGCAGCTGCCGATGATTTTTATCGAAATCAAAGGCCAGCTCATCCCCTGGATGATCGAAAGCCTCCACCTGGAAAACAATAAGGCCAACCTCAAGCTGCAGGATATCGACAGCCTCGATAGCGCCGAAAAACTGGTGGGCTGCATTCTTTATCTGCCCGTTGACCTGTTGCCGAAACTCCGCGGCAATCAGTTTTATTATCATGAAATAATTGGCTTTAAGGTAATTGATTCGGCCAAAGGTCATATCGGTATTATTGATCGCGTGTTAGATCTGCCAAATAACCCGTTATTTGTAATATCATCAGGCGGAAAAGAGATCCTTTTACCTGTCACCGATGAGATTATCCGTAAAGTGGATCGAAAAAAAAAGATAATCGAGGTCGAAGCGCCGGAAGGGTTGGTTGATATATATTTGTAGTGATGTGTGATGAAGGTAATCAGCAAATATCTCCTCGAATCCGTCGTCTTCCTATGCGGAGCGGTGGTAATGATTTATGAGATCGCCGGTTCGCGGGTGCTGGGGCCATACCTGGGAACTTCCATTTTCATCTGGACCAGCCTGATCGGCATCATTCTCGGTAGCCTGAGCCTTGGTTATTGGCTTGGAGGCTGGCTGGCCGACCGGAAGCCAACTTATACCATGCTGGCCTGGATCGTCTTATCCGCCGCTGTGCTGGTTGGCCTGACAACATTGCTGAAAGACGTCTTTCTGCATTTACTTCCACGGGTGATCATTGGGCTGAAATGGCAATCGGTGGTTGCAGCTTTATTCCTTTTCGCACCTGCCAGCATTTTCCTGGGCATGGTTTCCCCTTATGCTGTCAGGCTAAAAATCAAAGCTTTGCAAACATCGGGCAGAACTGTTGGAAATCTGTATGCCATTTCAACCGTTGGGAGTATTGTCGGAACATTCACCGCCGGGTTCTTTCTAATCCCGGCCATGGGAACAACTAATATCCTTGTATCCCTGACCGTTTTACTGGCACTGATATCAATAGCATTGTTCACTTTCAACCGGGAGAAATTTAAAAGCCTGCCAGCGCTGATATTGATAATGATTGCCGGTTATTTCCACCTGACAAAACAAGAGAAATCCGTATTTTTTATCGATAAAGATACCCAGTACAGTCGCGTCTGGATTTATGATGCTACCGACGCTGCCACCGGTAAGCCGATCAGGTTTATGCGCATCAATAATGAAAGTTCCTCCGCCATGTTTCTTGACAGTGAGGATCCGATTTTTGATTATATGAAATATTACCGGCTGGCAGAGCACTTCACCCCCAGGTTTCAATCGACCCTGATACTGGGAGGCGCCGCCTATTCTTATCCGAAATATTTCCTGGAGCAATACGACCATGCAACGATCGATGTGGTAGAGATCGATCCGCAACTCACTGAACTGGCGCAGCAGTATTTCCGGTTAAAAGATGATCCCCGGATGAAGATATTTCATGAAGATGGAAGGACCTTTCTGAATCGCGGTAATTATGATTATGATGTCATTTTCGGGGACACCTTCCAATCGCTGTACACCCTCCCCTGGCATCTCACCACACGGGAAGCAGCACAAAAGAAATACGACATGCTCAATGAAGGCGGTTCTGCCCTGATCAATATTATTTCTTCCCTTGAAGGCAAAGCCTCTTACTTTTTAAGGGCTGAACTGGCCACATACAGGGATGTGTTTCCCTGGGTTTATGTCTTTGCTGTCACTGATCCTCTTGATAAAAACCTGGTACAAAGCACCATACTGGTAGCCGTAAAATCTGATCATGAACCGGTATTCCATTCTGATGACCATGAACTGGCTGAATATCTGAAACATGATGTCACGGATCAGCTTGTCACCGATCTGCCCGTTCTGACCGATGAGTTTGCGCCAGTGGATTTTTATACGAATAAGGCGATAAGGTGAGAAGATAGAAGTTAGAAGATTGCATAGAAATAAGAACCAGGAACCAGGAACCAGGAACCAGGAACAAAGAACCAAGAACCAATGACAATATTTAAGAGAACCTTACCATTTTTTACCCTGCTTCTGCTTCTTACAGTTGCCTGCTGCAGGCAGGAATCGGTTCAGCTTCGGTTAGCGCTTTCCAAAGGCAGCCCGGATAGTTTGTATATCAATTATTACAATTGGGTACAAAGGCTGGATTCAACTGCAGTTTGCATTGATATGTACGCCATGCGGTTTGATTCAGCAATGGAACTTTTCAGATCCTGCCATGGGCTGATACTGACCGGCGGCACGGATGTCCATCCAGGGTTTTACGGAAAGGCTTACGACACCGTCAGGTGCTGGCCCATTGACGATCACCGCGACAGGCTTGAGATGGCGCTGATAGATTCGGCCCTGGCCTGGGGGCTGCCGGTCCTGGGTATTTGCCGGGGGCACCAGATGCTGAATGTGGCGCTGGGTGGAAGCCTCATTGTCGACATACCCTCCGATTTCGACACCCTTGTCAGGCATCAGTGCGGGGACTATCTGAGCTGCACGCACCCGGTGCATATCGATACGACATCATTGCTGTTTCAAATCTCCGGGATCCGCTATGGCAGCGTTAACAGCAACCACCACCAGGCGGCTGACCGCGTTGCCATGCCGTTGCAGGCAGTGGCATTTACCGATGATGGACTGATAGAGGCCCTTGAGTGGAAGAACCGGGAAGGAAAGCCTTTCCTGCTGGGAGTGCAGTGGCACCCGGAGCGGATGGAGATCACTAATCCGCTTTCAGGTGAGATTGGGAGGCGTTTTTTGGAAGAAGTCGACGGTCGGCGGTCAGCGGTCAGAAGTCAAAGACCGCCGACTACTTCCTCCGCTCCGGCACTTGCTCATTGAAAACCCAGACTATCCTAAGAGTCAACAGGTTATTA
>JAHYJL010000101.1 GCA_019429045.1 Bacteroidales bacterium | reverse complement strand
GGCCGATTACAAACCCGCCAATAACACCCGGCAGGAGGTTTACAATTTCATCGAAACCGAATTGCTGGAGGTCATGGACAATCTCTCGAAGGAAACCGGGCTTCTTTATTACGGCCGCATCAACTATTATACGGCCCAGATGATCCTGGCCAAGCTATACCTGAATGCAGAGGTTTACACCGGAACGGCGCAATGGGCAAAAGCCATGAATGCAGTGGATGAGATCATCAACTCCGGAAAATACAACCTGTCGGCCGATTTTTTTGATAATTTTAAGGAAGACGCTTCCAATTCACCGGAGGTCATCCTCGGCGTCGCTTTCGATCAGATCAATGCCCGCGCTCTTGAGATCCACCTGTTTACACTGCATTACAACCTGGTCGAAAAATATGGGTTCCAGGACAACTCGTGGAACGGGCTCTGCTTCCAGGAAGCCTTTTTCTATTCATTTGAAGAATCCGATCACAGGCTTAATGGTTTGCTGCATGGTCCGCAATATGACAATGAGGGTACCCAGATCATTGATCCCAGCTATGAAAAATTTGATCCGCAGAACCCCAACAAGCCAAAGGATCCGGATGGTCCGGGTTTGAATCTTACGCCTAACCTGAATATGCTCGAACCGAACTGTCTGCGGCAATGCGGTGCGCGGGTGGCCAAGTTCCCCTTCATCGAGGGGAGCGACCGTTACACCGGCAATGATTTCCCGATATTCCGCTATGCCGATGTGCTGCTGATGAAAGCGGAAATACTGCTTCGTACAAGCAATGCCGGCGAAGCGGCGACCTATGTCAACCAGGTCAGGGCCAGGGCCGGTGTTGAGCCGTTCGGAGCCGTTACCTACGAGAACCTGCTGGCGGAGCGCGGCCGGGAGCTTTATGTCGAAGGGCACCGCCGCAGCGACATGATCCGCTTCGGAACCTATTTTAATACCCGCTGGGAAAAAGCAGACGTGTCGCCTGATTATACGAAGCTATGGCCCATTCCGCAAAGTGCACTGAGCGTGAATGAGAATTTGCAGCAGAACACGGGGTACTAGAAATTTTGAATTTTGAATTTTGAATTTTGAATGAATCCATCCAATTGTTTTTGGGTGGATTCATTTCTTTACGTAAACCTCATATTCCCAGGGTTTTAGTCTGATGGCGGCGCCTTTTTTGAAGGTTGCCTCCTCATTGGTAAACCATTCCTTGTATGTGCCTTTGAACCGGTCGCCGCGAAGTTTGGCTTCTTTTACATTTCCACTGAGGTTTGTTATGACGAAGACCCGGTCGCCCTCTTTTTCACGGATAAAGGCAAATACGGTGGAATCGGCATTGGTGGAGATCCGTTCCAGCCGGCCTCCCCATTCGCCGTTCCATAACGGCTGGTAGGCATGCTTCAGTGCAAAAAGCTGCCGGTAAAACGATTCCAGGCGGTAATCTTTCCAGTCGATGCTGTCCTTTTCAAAAAACGCCAGCCGGCGGTTGAAAGCCGACTCCTGCCCGTTGTAAACAAGGGGCATCCCGGGAAGGGTAGCCGTCAGTACAGCCATGCAAACGGATCCTTCCCCCATCCGCTCGAATTCGGTTCCGTTCCATGAATTCTCATCGTGGTTGGAGGTAAAGAGCATCCGGTAAGCATCGCGTGGATAGAGCGTATCTTCTTTCAGGTAATAGGTTTCCAGATCCAGGGCATTTTTTTCGCCCCTTGCGATGGCGTTCATCAGGTGGTGCAATTCCCATGCATAGGACATGTTGAAGGCCCGGATGTGGTGTTCCGGTTCTTCCGCCTCCGCCAGCATGAAGACCTGCTTGATCATATCGAGCTCCTGTTTGGCCCTCTCCCAGAACTCCACAGGCACAATGCCTGCCACATCGCAGCGGTAACCGTCGATGCCGGCTTCCTGCACCCAGTATTTCAGCGCGTCGATCATCGCCGCCCATAACTCGCGGTTGTCGAAGTTCAGGTCGGCCACGTCGCTCCAGTCATAAGGGGAAACCATGTTCCCCAGGCTGTCGGTGGTGTACCATTCGGGGTGTTCCGTGATCCAGAGGTGATCCCAGGCGGTATGGTTCGCCACCCAGTCGAGAATCACCTTCATACCCTGCCCGTGAGCTTCCTGCACCAGCCGCTTCAAATCATCCAGCGTACCGAACTCCGGGTTGACCCCTTTGTAGTCTTTCACCGAGTAATAGCTACCCAGGGTACCCTTCCTGTTCAGTTCTCCGATGGGATGGATGGGCATCAGCCACAAAATGTCGATGTTCATCTTCTTCAGGCGGGGAATATGTTCAATGAACGCATCAAACGTCCCCTCAGGGGTGAATTGCCGGATATTCACCTCGTAAATGGTAGCGTTGCGGCTCCATTCAGGGTGGTTCACAAAACTCTCAGGCGCATTTTTGACCGGCGTTTCTCTTTCCGGCAAGGTGCAGGCGGTGAGCCATATCATTAAAATAACAGGTAACAGTACCAGTACCAGTGTTATCGTTTTGCCAATTCCCATTGTTTCATCATTTATGTTTATAATTCATTATTAATTGAAATGCTTACTGCAGCGAAAGAACACATTTCATATTATCGGCTATGGACATCTTCTCAAAAAAACTCCTGAAATCGGCATAAGTTTCAGGTGGATACCTTCCTTTGTTTATAGCCAAAGTGCGGTAATAAACCAGGCGGTTTTCATTTCTCTCCACATGTGCCTTATATTCACCGAAAATATTATTAATACTCACCGATGCGGGGACACTTTCGATCATAAGAGATGCCGGAATATCATAAACAATAGTATCCTGCTCAATATAAGAACGGTAAACGCAAACCTCGGTTTTTCTCGAGCGGACATTAGGCGGAACGCTTCTGATCCGGTTAGTGCAATTCAGCGCTAATATGAGCTTTGAGTCAGTGACAGCCAGGTAATTCTCAAAAGTCAGCGATATAGTTTCATCTATAAAGGGGATAATCTCCCTGCATTCCTTGTAATCAATACCGGAAATCTGGAAAGATGGAAACCTGATTCGCTCTGAAACAGCGCGTTTCCTGTCAGTATCATCCGATAAGTAAACGGAGAGTATATCATCATACTTCAAACCTGTATAGCGTGTTTTGCCATGATAAGAACCTTTTCCGGTTTCATCAAGAACGATATTCGAAAGACTGCCCTGATGGTTTTCTTCAGCACCATAAACCCTGGAATGAACAAGCTGCGAATTCTCATTATCTACCAGCAGCACCTTCCGGTCATCTGTAAAGTCGCCGATGAAGCCGCAGGGAAGCCGCTGGCTGGTGCACTCAAGCCAGAGTGTATCACCTCCCAGCGGTACGCACAGGAACACATGATTGAATTGCTGGGAAGGGAAATCAGAAACAATGGATTTGGGTATACTGCCGGCCAGAACAAGGCAATAATAGGACGGAATCCCTGCCACCTCCAGCATGGTTTTCATGTAATTGGTCAGGGCTTTGCATTCACCGTAAGAAAGCCTGTGAACAGTGGCTGCATCAACCGGCTGCCATCCGCCAATTCCTATGGAAACACTGACGTACCTAACCCTTCCCTGCATGTATTCATAAATCCTGCAAATCTTTTCATAATCACTGTCAGCATCAGTCACCAATCCCTGAATATGAGATATGGCTTCAGGTGGCAGGACATTTCTCCCTTCATTGAGTTCAGACACCCATTTCCCCAGGTTTGCCCATGAATCCATATTGCCTTTCCTCCCGTTCAGCTCAAAATCAGAAGGGGCTATCAGTACACCGGGAAAAATTTCATGAGAAGGAACGCTGAACGGTTCCTTCTCGCGTGCATGTATATCACTGATTCTCCAGTAATATATCCTGTTTTTTAAATCGGAAGTAATTTCAACCGTCGACGGTAAATTCAACTCCCTGTACCTCAATTCAAGATCAGCAGGGACAACAACCTTAAAACTGCTCTTTTCTACCGAGATATTATAGTCAGACTGCGGATACCAGGCAGGATACTGAAACAGTCCGTTAAATGTGACTTCATAAGAATACTCGACAGTGAACGGGATGATCCGGTGTTCCGGATCGATAAACTTCACCCTGCTATCGTCATATAATGAATAACCTGAAATGGCGCTGTAATCCTGAATATCACCCGAAGAAATCTTCTTCACGGGTTTCCCCTGTTCATTATAAATCCTGCCGCTAATGCCTGAAACGGTTCTGAATTTATCATACATCTGAAGGAAATAGGCGTCTTCAAGGCCGTTCTTATTCAATACCGTGATGGCGCAGGTTACCTTCAGAACTCCACTTTTAGCCGATTTGACCGTAAATACGATCTCTTCATTTCTGACGACAGACCTTGCATTTTGCCGGATCTCCCTTGAAATGCCGGAGACATCATAAACATCACCTGCTGCCCTGCCTGAAAAAACCAAACATGAAAAGGCCAGCAGACTCAAAGATAAATACAGCGTTTTCATATTCAAAGTTTTGTCAAAACGATGGGCTCTGCATGTTTTTTAACCAGTTCAGAGAAAAAAGTTCGCATATCAGGATATTCATCATCGGAAAAAATTGTCTTGTTCCGCGTGAACTTATAGGTTACCTGCACCGTCTGGCCAAGCACATTCACCTGGTAAAGCGCACTCAGGCTGTTGTCTTTTAGTTTCAGGGCAATCTGTTTGGGAACTTCTTTCACCTGGTAACCATCCGGCAGGGTCAATCGCAATGAATAGACCGTTTCAGCCGGGTAAACAAAATCAACGGGGTAATTTCTTTGTTCAACCCTGAACGGGTTAATTGTAAGCTGTTCAAACAAAAGAGGATTGATATAGTAAGAATTTCCGGATGAGGAAATCCTGTTCTTAATCGTCACATCCATGGCTTCATGTACGGGCAAGTAAATACTGTCGGCTCCAGACAGTTCATATGTAAGGATCTCCAGTCCGGGAAATTTGCTCTCCAGGGCATTCAGGTATTCATCCTCAGAATTATATCTCTCAAAGTCCCTGCGGAAATTGTAAGCTGCATAATCATAATTGGTTGCCGCGATCTTTCCATTTAGAATATTGTCTTCTTCCAGGACCAGATCAAATTGAATGACTTTCTTGCTCTTTTTATCGGGAATCAGGGTAATCCATGTTGACTTCTCCTCATCAATAATGCGACCATCAAGATTTATACAACGCGGCGGCAGCATATCAACGATAAGGTATTCATCCGTTGCATCCAGGAAATACCCGGCATCATCGAGGAACACATAGGCAATTACATAATTCAATTTATCGAGCGAGGGGTTGATTGGGGAAAGAAAGCCATTGTCGCGTGTACTCAATGCCACGGGATATACATCAAAACCAAGTTTTTTCAGAAGAATGATCAAATTCAGGTTGATATCGGAGGCATTGCCTAATTTTTTGGTGAAAGGTGTCCGAAGATCAGTAGAAGAGATGTATAAGGCTTCCTCTTCATTCCATTTCATCGCCTCCTTTATGGCCTGGTGAGCGGCTATCAGTTGATCCATGGGAGTCTGGTAGTTACTTGAAATATCCTTGGCAATGCTGTTGAGGTATAATCCTCCCTGCTTCATGGCCAGTCCGAAGTACTTACTTTTGATAAGATGCTGATTGACAGCATCCCAGGTAGAGCAATACTCACGGAAGTAACCAATCGTTCCGCCGCTTCCCGGAAGCTTAATATTTAAGACCTCGATGTCAAATTTTGTAATATAATTTTTATAGCTGCTCATATACGGTTCTTCCTTGAAAGCGGGCATATTTTTGCCGGCCCACCGGGTCGGTGTGCTGACAGCGAGAGGCTCAAATCCGAAAAAGTTTTTCCGGAATTCAATGTAAGGAGAGTTTTCGATGATCAGTTCGCTCCAGCGCACGGGGATAACATCCTGGAACCGCCATTCGGAAGGCAGCCATGGGTGCTTGAATTCCAGATCGATAATGGACCCTTCCTGGACATTCGGCATGGCAACCCTGATCCGGTAATAATCTTCCGTCACCTGTTCCCTGAAGATCGATTCATTCTTAAGTTTTGTTTGCACTATATTTCCATCTTCAAGATTATAGGTAATCCCTCTGATATTTGTCTTTGCTGATGTAGGGAAAACCCGGTCGCCCCATGAAGTGCCTTCTTTCTTAAAAATTTTTATCCTCAATAACCGGATAAAAGAGAAATCCTGTGAGCTGAAAAAACCGTAGTCGCATAAAATGGCGGCAACAGCGCTGGTATCAGATGGATATGCCGTCATTTCAAGGTCTTTCATGTCAACCTTGCCAAACCTGATCGGGGCTTTTTGTGAGAACGCTGTTGAAATGAGAAGGAGGGAGAAAATCAACAGCAATAGTCTTTTGTTAAGGATCATTGGTTTCATAAGCTTTGGTTTTTTGATCGAAATATATAAATAAATACCGATTCAATGACCATTAGAAAATAATATTTCAAACGACCAGGGTGCCAGAACTATTTTCAGATCATTTACCTCAATAAAAAATTCCTGCCCAAAATTTGAATGTAAGGATTGCTTTCCAACCCATGACGGCAGTTTAACCTTGATTTCCATTGCCTGGTCACTTTTGTTAAAGGCCACGATAGCGGCGTCATCAAAATATCGCCGGGCAAAGACATAGGTTTTTTCCGAAACTTCCAGTGTCTGGAAATTGCCATAGATCAGCGCCGGGTTATTCTTGCGCAGGTTTGCCAGTTTGCTGGCAGTTTCGCGGGTTTTTAACTCATGTTCATCCAGGTCGTCGAACTGCATCATCCGGCGGCAGTCGGGATCGTTCCCGCCAGGCAGGCCGAATTCATCACCGTAATAGATCACCGGCAAGCCGGGAATGGTCATATTGAAGGCCGTCAGCATGGAGAGCCTCCGGTAACCGACGGTATCCCCCACCCCGATATAGCGCGTCCAGCCGGCCTCCTTGGCGTCCTCGTCGAACTTCAGGTCGCCGCCGGCATAGGATATGAACCGGCCGCGGTCCTGGTTGCCCGTGATATAGCCCATAAGGTTGTGGTTGCCGTAGAAATCGAAACTCGTTTGCAGGGTGTTGTCGAGGTGGGTGAAGGGATCAGCCTCGCGGGCAAAAACACCCAGGGCGGCATCGTACACGTTGAAGTCGAACTGGCCGTCGAGCATGCCGCTGCCGACGTAGCTGGCGATCAGTTTCGGTCCGCCGTATGTTTCCCCGATCTGGTAGATATGCCGCTTTTCTGCCTGCACCACCTGCTGTTTCATTTTTCTGGTGAGGGTGCGCCAGAAAATCTCCGGCACATGCTTGGTGGCGTCGTGGCGGAAGCCGTCGAGACCGTACTCTGTAATCCACCAGACGGCTGAATCGGAGAGCATTTCGGTGACTTCAGGCTGCTGCAGGTCAAGGGTGGGTAAGAAAACATCGAACCAGGTGGTCAGCCGGTGCTCATCCCATTTTTCAGTGTTAAGGGTACCGTCGGGGAGGTACAGGCTGGTAGTCCAGGTCGGGTTATCGATGTAATAGGGATGCAGTTCATGCACGTGGTGGGCGACAAAATCGAGCAGCATATTGATACCATGCGCATGCGCTTCCCTGACCAGCTCTTTGAGCTCCTCGGCCGTGCCCATGCGGGGGTCGATCTCCGTAAAAGAAATGGGCCAGTAGCCATGGTAAGCCGAGAATCTGGTCAGCGGGTTTTTCCAAAGGCCATAAGCACCGTCAGGGTTCAGCACGATCGGCGAGATCCAGATGGTATTCACCCCAAGGCCGGTGAAATAGCCTCCCCTGATCTTTTGGGTAACGCCGGCGATATCACCTCCGTGATAGTCGGCCGATGGCAGCACCAGAGAAGGATCCCCGATCGGCCGGTCATTTTCGGGATTGCCGTTGAAGAACCGGTCGACAAAAACATTATAAATGATCTGCGCGTGCAGGTCGGCCCGGTTTAACTGTTCCGCTTCGGTCACCACCCTGCCTTTTTCAAGGGGGACCAGAATCTCGTTTCCTATGCCGTATTCATTATACGTATAAATCCTGATGTATGAGCGCTCAAACCCGGCGGCCTCCTTCGGTATCGAAATCTCCAGCCTGCCCTTCTTAATCGAAAGGAATGGCTCCTCCAGCCGTATATTCTGCCAGAGGACGAAGAACTCATCCGGCTCCGTTGTCCAACCGATCATTATTTTTCTTCCGGCATGATCATATGTGTCAGTGTAAAGGAATGGCATTTTTGTTTTATCAGTCTCCCCTGCTTTCATAACGGAGTTAAAACCGCCCACGTTGTTATCGATCAGGTCGGGGTTCCCCGGATCGGGACTCCATCCCTCATCGGTCACCAGCTGGTATTGATATCGCCCCGGGTTAAGTGGCAGGGTGACGGTCCATAAACCATCGATGAGTTCCAGGTTTGTGCGCGACGGTGTCCAGCCGTTGAATTCGCCGGCGAGCTGCACCGATTGAAAAACCTGACCTTCCGGATCAAAGGTATAAACATGCTCCTCTTTCCGGCTCTTCATCACCGGCACGGATTGATAGTTTCCACCGCTCCAGACAAGCATTTCGAACATCGGCCTGGCATCGGGTGGGGTCTGGAAAATGAACATCTCCTCTCCGGAAGATGGCGTAATTACCTCATTATCAATAATAATCGAATCGACCAAGTTCAGATCGGGGATATAATCCGACAGCCATATCTCGCTGATCTCCCCTGTAAGACGGAGCGGGCTGGCAAGGCCGGGAATGAAGTGATCGGAGGGAAGCTTTGGTTGCTGCGTGGCGCAGGCCATCAGCAGTAGGATGGAAAGGATAGAAAGTAATTTTCTCATGGGTTTGGCGGATTTGTTCTGCAAATATCGGAAAGAAATCGGAACAGGGATGGAGTCCCGGTGGAAAGGGACTCCGTCCCTTTTTGTCACCTGGTTATTCGTTAAATTGTTAATAATGTGGTGATAACACTTCAATTAACCATTTTGGGATGGAGTCCCTATTTTTTATCTTTGTAAAAAATTAATCCAATGTCCTGGCCAAAGAACCCATTGATCTACGAGATCAACACATGGATATGGCTGCAAGAGCTGAGCGGCAGGTACAACCGGCGTGTCACGCTGGCCAACATCCCCACGCAGGAATACGACCACCTCGTCCACGCCGGCTACGACGCGGTCTGGCTGATGGGGGTATGGGAGCGCAGCCCCGTCGGCATTGCCATTGCGCGCTATCATACCATCATTGTAAAAGAACTGAAAAAAGCGCTGCCCGATTATACCGACAGCGATCTCGTCGGCTCCCCCTATTGCATCCGGCGTTACCGGGTGGAAGCGCAGTTGGGTGGCAACAAGGGGCTGGCCATCGCCCGGAGGGAGCTGGCCAGGCGCGGCATCCGGCTGATCCTCGATTTCGTCCCCAACCATGTGGCGCCCGACCACCCCTGGACGATGGAACACCCCGAATATTTCATCGGGGGTACTGAGAAACAACTGTCAGATCATCCCGAAGATTACCTTGAATCAAACAATAGTATTTTCGCCAGGGCCCGCGACCCTTTCTTCCCGCCCTGGCCCGATGTGCTGCAGCTCAATGTCTTCCACCCAGGCCTGCGCGACGCGCTGAAAGCAACAATCCGCGAAATTGCCGGGATGTGCGACGGGGTGCGGTGCGATATGGCCATGCTGGACACGAATGAGATTTTCTTAAAAACCTGGGGCAAAAAAGCCGGCCCGGTACCGGAGGAAAACATCTGGAAACTGCTGATCCCCGAAGCGGTCAAAGTGCATTCCGGCTTCATTTTCATTGGTGAGGTTTACTGGGACATGGAATGGGAGATGATGCAGCAGGGATTTGATTATTGTTATGATAAGCGGCTCTACGACCGCCTGCTCGAAAGCACGCCGGAGAGTGTCTGGCAGCATCTCACGGCGGAAGTGTCGTTCCAGTCGCGATTGATGCGCTTCCTGGAGAACCACGACGAGCCCAGGGCAGGAGCTATCGAACCGGTCGACCGCCACATAGCGCTGGCGGTAGCCGCACTGACGCTGCCCGGCATCCGCCTGCTGCACGAAGGCCAGCTGGACGGACGCAAGGTAAAAGTGCCCGTCTTCCTGGGCCGGCGCCAGCACGAAGTGACTGACGCCGAAATTTCCCGCTTATACGAAAGGCTGATAAGCCTGCTCAAATCAGAGGTAATCCGGAACGGGGAATGGAGCCTGTGCGAGGCTACCGGCTGGCCCGAAAACCAGTCGTACCGGAATATACTGGCCTGGGAATGGGTCAATGAAGAGGTCCGCGCCCTCATCATCGTAAACTTGAGCGACCAGCCGGCACAATGCCACATCCGGCCCGGCCGCCCCTACGATCCCGGCCATGCCTACCAGCTCTTCGATGCCCTGTCAGGAGAGCTCTACACCCGCGACGGCAACGAAATGAACGACCCCGGCCTGTTCGCCGGCCTCCAGCCGTGGGGAGCCCATGCATTTATCATTGAGCATTGAGGGGCAGTTGCTCGCTGCGCTCGCGACATATGCTCACTTCGTTCGCGTCATTCATAGACATTAGTTCGGCGCTGCGCGCCTCACGACATTAGGTGGACATTGTGATTATGAAGGTTCCAATGGTTCCAATGGTTCCAATGGTTCCAATAGTTCCAATAGTTCCAATAGTTCCATTGGATTCCTGGAACTCTGGAACTTTGGAACCCGGAACCCGGAACCCGGAATCCCCCTCCCGCTTTCTCCGGTTTTCCGCGTTCATCCCGAAAATCCCGGCGTTCATACCAAAAATCCCGGCGTTCGTGAATTTGTTTCATACCTGCCTGCGGGGGGGTGTATCTTTATGTGGATATTGGGTGTTAGGTATTGGGTGTTAGTGTCTAACCTTTTAAATTCTGACATTATTTGGCAGAAAATTCAATAACAAAACTCAGGAATAATTATCAATTCTTTGATTTTCTGAGCCATTATGATACTTTGCTTTCCAAGTTTGGTAGCAT
>JAHYJL010000100.1 GCA_019429045.1 Bacteroidales bacterium | reverse complement strand
ACCTTGATGAGTTCTGTTATAAGGTCAACCGAAGATACTTTGAGGAAAAACTGTTCGATAGGCTATTAATTGCCTGTGCTACTTACAACTACAAAGATCACATTCATGTTAACCGATAGTCATATAAAGAAATACCAGGAGAGAGAAAAATCTTTTCATGAGGAGATGATTTAATAATGAATATGAATTATAAAATTACACAAAAGATTGATGACAACCTCAATTATTTCCCAGCCATCATCGGCGGGATCCCGACATAGTAAAGGTCAAAGCCCCCTTTGCCGCCGGGACGGTTGGATGAGAAGATCATCAGGTCGTTTTCGAATTCATTATACTTACCAAGGATAGGGCGGTATTCGTCGTATTCGGTGTTAATCTTATCCCCGAAATTTACCGGTTCCGACCAGGTGTTGCCGTTTCTCCGGGAATAATAGAGATCAAACCCGCCGAAGCCCCCGGGCCTGTCGGACGCAAATACCAGCAGTTCCCCATCAATATACGGGCATTTGTCGTCATACCCGCTGTTCAATACATTGACAGGCGTGATCGCCACAGTGGTATCCATTCCCAGGAAATCAATGATGTTTTGATCAGAAGGCACCTGTGTCATATAAATGTCAAAATTCCCTCCCCTGTTGGAACAAAACAGAAGCTCTGTGATCGTCCCGGGCACGACGGTAAGAAAATCGTATTTAATGAATGCCGGGCCATAAAAGGTAAGATAAAGATCGTCCGCTTCCGAATTTACAAATGAGACGGCTTTCGGGCCATGGAAACTGCCATCGTCAGGCGCCGGGTTCTCTCCTTTCCCTTTGAACCAAACGAATTTAATATCTTGTTTTCCGGCTTCATCATTGGAGAAAACAATCAGATCGGTATAGTAATAAGAATTACTGACAAATGAGACCCATGGCAATGTATTGGGTCCTAATTCATTATAACCGGTGTTCATACGGGCGAACAAACTGTCGATATAAGCGTAATTTCTCCACCCGAGATATTTGTTGTCAGCATTGAAGTTACCCGTTTCCCGGTCAAAATGAATACGGAAATTGGAACCGACAATATCAAACTCGTCTCCGCTGCTGTTCCGGTTTGAGGAAAAGTAGAGATACCGATCCTCTTCGATCACCGGGGAAACGGAATTGTAATCATCATAGATCGAATTGATGGTGTGCAGGTTGACAGGATTGGGCGGAAATTTTCCCTGGTCATACTTATATCCATAAGGGCAGCCTGTAAGCATAAGAAAAAGGACAGCCAGGGCAAAAAGCCCGAATAATTTATTCATATCGGTTATTTATTTTTACGATGAGGTCGCAAAGATAGTGCCAAATACCGGTATAATCAGCAACCATTTCTGCCAGTTTTTGGGGTGAGACCAGCCCCTGGTCCAGGACAGACTTTACCGATTGCATGAATATCCCCTGCAATCGTTCTTCGGCTGATTGTAAATAATCCTTATTCTCATCACCAGGATCATCCATCACACCTTTTTGCCTTGCCTGGGGAGGATAATCATAGAATCCCTGCTTTGTCTTTACCCCCAGCTTGTTTTCTTCAACCATCCCTTCCATTTTCATGATCAGCGGTTCATAAAAGGGCTTGTTTTGACTATTTTTAGTGTAAGCCTTGATGGAAGCCAGCATCACATCTATCCCAACATGGTCGAAAAACTCAAAAACACCGGCCGGGAAAAACTTTTCTTTGACCAGGGTATCCATTTTCTTATAGGAGATCTTCCCTTCCCGGACTATCTCATAAGCGCCTGCTTGGAAATCAAGGAATAACCTGTTCAGGATGAAGGTGTTGGATTCATCCTGTGGAAAGATATCTTTGCCAATCGATTGTAAAAAATGCTGAAGCGTCTGTTTTGTTTTTTCAGAAGTATGATCTGTTGTGATGAGTTCTACGGTTTTTTTAAGGGTAATGGGAAAGAAGAAATGCATCCCGGCCATCTTATCTTTTCTTTCTTCAGAAGGTAATAATTGTGATGGAAGAATGGATGAAGCGTTTGTTGTAAAAATGCATGCAGGATTGATGTTTATATCAAGATGATGAAACAACATCCTTTTTTTTTCAGCATCCTCGGTAATGGCTTCAATGATAAGCTCACAATCAGCCAGGTCACTTACCTGTGTTGTGATGATGGCGCCGGACAGTTTTGCCGCATGTTCTTCTTCCGTCATCACACCGCTTTTTAGCAGGAACTTCATTTTTTTCAGGAATGATGCGAGCGCCTTCTCTTTGGCCGTTTCATCGGAACAGAGCCAGCACAGCTTGAATTCGCGGTAACCGTTCAGGTAAAAGAAGAGGGATGTGCCCATTTTTCCCGCCCCGATGATGCCTATGCGTTGGATCATAGATTATATTCCATCAAATATCCGGCCTGCATGAATTTCGACACTTCGGTGACGAAGCTCAGCACGAGGTCACCGTCGGCCAGTGTTTCTTCTCGCAAAATCCGGTCAAGGCAGATAAAAACCATCGGCGGCCCCGGATAGCCCAAACCTGCCATTTTGGTATAAAGCGTATCTTTAGCGATGCCGATTTTTTCGCACTCCTCGATGATCATTT
This sequence comes from Bacteroidales bacterium, assembly GCA_019429045.1. Classification (GTDB taxonomy): domain Bacteria; phylum Bacteroidota; class Bacteroidia; order Bacteroidales; family JAGOPY01; genus JAGOPY01. The sequence goes on along the minus strand of JAHYJL010000100.1, from coordinate 8,460 downwards.
CGGCTACGTGCTTTGAAGGGAAATTCACCTGGAAGTATTTCAGTTTCGACAGGTCTGCAGGGTATTTTTCCAGGTACCGCTGCAGGCCGTGAAAGAAAACTGTCCCGCCCGGCTCGTTAAAGTTCCTGCCCAGTTCATCCTGGAACATTTGCGCCAGGTGGTGATAGCCCAGTTCAAACTCCTCTTTTGGGTTCATCCAGTAGGCGGGCCGGCGGTTTTTCATCGCGCTGGGTTTGTTGCCCCCCACCGATTCAATATAGACACTTTCAACAGACAGCCCTTTTTCACCGGGCTTCGCCGCCTTCAGCAACACTGCCCCGGCGCCGTCGCTCAAAAAATACCGGAGGAACAGTTCCTCCTTGCTGACGATGGGCTGGTTGTAATATTCGGCCCGGAGCTCTGAAGAAGAGATACCGGAAGAGATCGCCAGGGCATTGCTGTATCTCCCGCTTTTAATCATTTCATAAGCGATGAGCAGCGCCTTGTATGCGGAGGTGCAATTGGCATGCACCGACACTTCCCCGCAGCGGTCAATCCCCAGCGCTTCCTGTATCCTCACCGAAGCGGTCGGCATCTGGTCCATGTGGGCGCTGCCGTAGGCGATGAATTCGACCTCCCCGGCCTGCATACCGGCCATCTCCAGCGACTTTCGCGCCGCTTTCACCGACATGGTGATGTTGTCATCCGTAAACGCCCGTGTTACCGGATCGATGGCATAGTGATACTGTTCCACCTCCAGCAGCTCTTTCATGAGTATTTTCATGCGCCGCAGCCAGTCTTGTGTCTTTTTCGGCGCTTCGGTCAGCTCCCCCAGCACCTGGTCCACCTGGTCGATCGTGAGGGGATCGCCAGGGAGATAGCAGCCTGTGCCGGCTATGCGTACTTTGTTTGTCATATCTTCATTTATTCACCGACGGGTAGTCATAACCGACGGGTAGTCATAACCGACGGGTTAACCCGTCGGTTATTTGTAACATACTCGGAACCAACGACTTTAGTCGTTGGAGCACGAACCGATAACCGACGGGTTTACCCGTCGGTTAGAAACACTACTCAACAACCGACGGGTTAACCCGTCGGTTAGAGATTTCCCGCGCTAATATAATTGTTTCTTCTATAACGACCTTCCTGGGAAGGATCTTATGGATCAATCCCCAGTGATAAGCTTCCTCAGCCGAAAAGTTCCGGCCGCTGACAATTAATTCAATCGCCCTGGCCTTCCCGACAATGCCTGCCAGCCGCACCGATCCGCCGCAGCCCGGCATCAGCCCGAACGAACTTTCCGGGAAACCGAGCACAGTGCCTTCGCCGCAGATCCTGTATTTGCACGAAAGGGCCAGCTCCAGCGCGGAACCGAAGCAGGTTCCCCGGATGGCGGCGAATGTCGGGACGGACAACTGATCCAGGTAAAGAAAGCTTTGCAGGTTCTCTTTCAGGAATGAAGGAATCTCTTCAGGATAATTACCGGGCAGGTTCTCCCGGATGTGCTCCGTCAACTCATAGTGATCCGCCCCCGCTGAGAAATGCCGGCCGTTTCCGTAAATAATGAGGGCTTTTAATTGTGAATCAGGGATGACATGTTTTGTGAGATGGCCTAATTCATCAAAAAAAAGCCGGGTCATGATATTCGCCGGGGGCTGGTTCAATACCAGGTGGCCGGTATCATCCGCTATTTTCCAGTCAATCGTCCTGAACATCATTCAAAAATAAAAATAGTCATCCCGGTGATATAATTCCTGGAATGGGAAATGGAGCACAGAATGTCTTTTACCCCCGCTTTTTCAGCTGCTTGCCGGGATTTTTTCCCCAGCTTCAGCTCCGGTTTGCCCAGGGCGTTGTCCAAAATCTCGATATCTTTCTGAATGCCATCGACCCCCAACTGCCCGGTAATCCTTTTTTTGATCAGGTACCGGGCTGCCAGGCTGCGGTGATGCTTATCAAACGGAAAATCAGCCAGTTCCCTCTCTGTAAACCATTGGCCGGGGCTTTCTTCCGTTGAAAAAAGGCGGATAAATTCCTCCTTTTTGATGAGGTCGGCATGCTTACTGTATGAGGGATACTGTTCCACCCGGCGCTATTCTTTGTTTTTTAAATGACTGACTGCCAGGGCGCAGAATAATTTGGTTTCTTCTTCCAGCGCACTTTCAAAATCCATGGTTTGTGAATGATGAATCGATTTCATTATCGAGCGGATCACTGCAGTGTCACGGTCTGCCGTCATTTTGTTCAAATAATCGAGGGTAAATGAATGTAAATCTCTGTCAGGGACTACGTAATCGGTCAGACCCAGCGCCAGCGCTTTTTCCGCGTTCACGATATCCCCGGAGAGGATCATTTCGGCTGCTTTTCCGGGGCCGATCAACCGGGAGAGGGTCACTGTACCGCCCAGCCCGGGCATGATGCCATAATTGGCCTCTGGTGCGGCGAAGAGGGCTTTTTCGCTGCAAACCCGGATATGGCATGCCAGCGCAATTTCTAATCCCCCTCCGAAGCACACGCCGCTGATCCCGGCTACGACGGGGATTTCCGCTGCAGCTATCATTTGTATCAGTTTTTTGCCGGCGGTCATTCTGTGAAATAGAAGGGTTTCATCCCCGGCCAGCTTCTTCAGCTTATCCAGATTGGCCCCGGCCGAAAAATGCCTTCCGCTGCCCCTGATGATGATGCCTTTTAATCCGGTGTTGGAAAATCTTTCCCGCAGCCAATCCACATCTGTAAAATCGGGCTGCTCCAGGTAATTTCCACCGGTACCGGGCAGTGTCAAAATGCCAAGGGCACCCTCTTGTATGAAGTGAGATGCCATCTCAGGTGAGTTTTTGAATGATTTCCTCCGGGATATCGCGCACCAGCCTGCCTTCCCCGGTGAAAATAATCTTGATAACCGCCGAACAGGCTTTCCGGCTCGTATCTTTAAAATACATCTTCTGCCTGAAAACCAGGTACGGCGCCTTCTTTGTCACCTCCGTCCGGATCACCAGCTCATCGAACATCACCACCTCCCGGCTGTACCGGACCTGCAAATCGATGACAACGGGAGAAATTTTGTATTTCTTCAGATCATCCATCAGGCCGGTCTGCCGGAACATCTCCCATCTTGCCTGCTCAAAGTAGTTCAGGTAAACGGCATGGTTGGCATGCCCGTTGGAATCGAGTTCGTAACCCCGGACATTCAGGTGAAATTCAAACATAATCCGTTTCGGTTTGTTTATCTTACAGTCAAAATTTATCAAAAGTTTCCGCAGACAAAAATAGAAGGAAAGTTTTACTTTATTTTGTCATGGAATTAATATCTGCATGAAGAAGAAGGTTTTAGTTACCGGCATGAACATGATCACCGCGCTGGGGCTTGATTTGGAGGCCAGTTGGGAAAATATGAAGGCCGGGAAGAACGGTGTGAAACGGATCACCCTTTTCGATCCGGAGGGGCTTCAGACGCAGGTGGCAGCCCAGATTCCCGATGAATTCGGAGAATATGCCGCAGGGTTTATCCGGAAACGGACAACCGGGCAGATGACGCGCGTGACGCAGATGGCCTATGTTTGTGCCACCGATGCAGTAAGGCAGGCGGCCATCGATTTTGAACAGATGGACCGTTCGAAATGCGCCGTGATCCTGGGGGTGGTCAGTACCGCCAATACCAGCGCCGAACAGGGAACGACCCTGAAAAATACCGTGCTCAAGAGCATGAACAATGCCATGTCGGCCTGGATTTCACTGGAATACAAGCTGCTCGGCCCCAATTTCACGGTGGCGTCGGCCTGTGCCTCTTCTGCCTACGCCATGGGGATAGCTTATGACATGATCAGCAGCGGGGCAGCCGATCTGGTGATCACCGGCGGCGCCGACTCCATTATCAACAGGGAAGAAATAGAGGGATTTAACGAATTATACGCCCTGTCGGTAAACCCTGATCCGGAAAAAGCCAGCCGTCCCTTTTCCCGCGACCGCGACGGCTTTGTGATCGGCGAAGGGGCCGGCATGATGATCCTGGAATCGGAGGAATCGGCCAGGAGAAGGCACGCCAAAATCTATGCCGAGCTGGCCGGGTATGCCATTACCAGCGAAGCCTACAACATCATGGCGCCGATGAAGGACGGGGAAGGGATCCGGCATACCATTTCGGAGGCCCTCAAAAATGCCGGCGTGAAACCCGAAGAGGTCGATTATATCAACGCCCATGGCACCTCCACCACCCTGAACGACATGTATGAAACGATGGCTATCAAGAAAGTCTTTGGTGAAAGGGCGTATCAGGTCCCCGTTTCTTCCACGAAATCGATGATAGGGCATACCGTGGGGGCCGCCGGGGTTATTGAAGCGATCGTCACCGTGATGAGCATCCTGCACGATACCATTACACCCACCATTCATCTCGACGACCCCGACCCGGAGCTGGACCTTGATTATGTTCCGAACCAGGCCCGCAAACATGTTATAAACTGCGCCATTTCCAATTCCTTTGCCTTCGGCGGGCATAATGCCACGCTTGTTTTTAAGAAATATGCGTAATTTTGCGCCCTTAGCATTATACCCATGACAGAAATAACCGATACAATCCGTAATGAAGTAAAAGATATTGTTTATCAATTTTTTGCAGAACAATGCGAGGTTGATATCAATGAAATAAATGATAATACAACCATTATTTCCGATCTCGAAGGAGATTCCCTCATGTTCCTGGAGCTGATCGAGATATTCAAAAAGAAGTATGATCTCGACATTGAGCTGAAGACCGTAGGCAAGTATGTGCTGAAACACCCGGTGGATACCATCGGGCAGCTGATCGGGACCCAGCTCCTGATGATCCGGCACGGGAACAAGATACTGGAACTCGACTGATCCAACGTTATGAGCCGAATCATCGGGTGCGGTATCGATATCGAGGAACTCGACAGGTTTCAAAAGCATCTTCCCGTTGAAACAAATAGCAGGGGTTTCTGGCAAATGGTAATGACGGAGGCTGAAATTGATAATAACCTTCACATAGCGCCGCATCTGACTTTTCCCCTCTCTTTTTCCTGCAAGGAGGCCGCCTTTAAAGCCTTCGGCATGAGCTGGACCAACAGCAGGATCTCCTGGAAGGATATAGGGATATTCTTCACTGATCCTGATGATTTGTCGCAACATATCATCCGTCTGAATGGTTACGCGTTGGAATTGTTCCATGAAATGGGCTGCAAAGGGATCGAATCCTCATTTGAATGCAAGGAGGATTTTATTTTATTTCAGGTATTTTTGCTTTCCTAAATTTAGAAGATCATCAAAGCAAGCATTATATTCCCGGCTTTTGTCAGCGAGTACACCGGATCGGAAAAGCTGGCCATCTCCGGCCTCGAAGGCAGGTTTGAAGATTATCTTTCAAGGGCCTCCCGGTTGCTGGACACCGACCTGGCCCGGTTCGACTTCATCAATTACAATTTTCTGGATGATGAGCTGAAATCGCAGTATATCAGTTATATATACAGTTGTACTGTCTCGGATATCCTCCGGGGCCGGGGCATAAGTCCATTGTATGTTTCGGGTTACAGCATGGGGATCTATGCTGCGTTTTATTATTGCGGGGCGATCGGATTCGAAGAGGGGCTGAGGCTGGTGAATCGGGCCTGGGAGATGATTGCCCGGGTGACATCTGAAGGTGATTATGGCATGGGGATGATCGTCGGGCTTTCGGAGAAGGATATTCTGGGGATAATCGGGAGCGATAATCGGGTCATGATCTGCAACCGGAACAATCCGCATACATATATCATTTCAGGCGAAAGGGGCTCCGTTACGCGCGTGCTTTCGGCAGCTTCGGCAGAAGGCGCTTTGCGGGCCAACCCGCTGCCGGTCACGAAGCCCTATCATACGGAGATGCTGGCGAAAGCCGTTCCCGGATTTTCAGCATTGGTTGAAAAAGCGCACATCAAAAGCCCCGATTATCCCTACATGTCATCCTTAAGCCAGCAGGCACTCGTTTCGGCGGATGAGCTGAAACAGGAGCTGACAGATAATCTATACCGCAGGATGAACTGGTTGGAGACGATGCACGTTTTAATCGAAAAAGGGACGGAGTCCTTCTTCGAATGCGGGGCCGGGGACGGGCTGACGCGGAATTTCCGGTTTATTGATGGATCTTACAAAGCGTTTTCGGTTAATAAGCTGGAAAGTTTCATTAGAAGATCCATTGAATTTTCTCGCTGATTTACGCTGATTTCTGCGCAGATCACGCAGATAGCGCCCCCCCTTTTTTTAACTGATCAGCGTAAATCCGCGAATAAATCTGCGAAAATCTGCGAGAAATTAATCCCAAATTTAACAATTCCTAAATTACGTCTTTCCCGAGCTTGATCTTCCACAAACTCCCGACACTTTCATAAAATTTCTCCAGTGGCAGTTTCGTTTTCAGCACACAGTTGAAAAAATTATACTTCGACAGGTCGAAATCTATGATCTGGTCCTTCATTTCCCGATATAACAAGGTGCCGGGCATGGGGGTGAGGATAGTGTAACCGGCATACACCACCTTATGCGAGCCGGCATAGGCCGCCAGCGCATCGAAATCCTCTTCGGTGTAATCACTGGCAACGATGTAATTGCCCCGGATCATGATATCGTGCCGGTGGAAGATTTCGATTGATTTTTTAATGTTTGCAGCGGCCGATTTCTTGTTATAACTTTCGAGCTCGGCGTCGCGGAACGATTCAAAGCCGCAGATGACGACTTTCAAACCCGCTTCGGCCATTTTTTCGATGAGGCTCGGGTATTTCACCGCGGTGTCGGGGCGGATGTCCATGACGTATTTTTTCCGGATCCCTTCTTCGGCGATCCGGTCGAACAGCCGGTTAATAAAGCGGACATCCACCACGGTATTGGCGTCGGCGAAGCGCACCACCTGGTACTCGTCGAGCGTTTTGAGCTCTTCGACAACCGATTCCACATCGCGCTGGTAGTATTGCCTGTCGTGCTGGGGCCAGATGGAGCAGAAGGAACATTCGAAAGGGCACCCGAGGGAAGTGAAGAGATAGGTGACCGGCGTCGGATCATTTCCCACGCGGTAGGTGGAGATCCATTTTTTCAGGTGGCTCCGGTCGGGTATGAGGAAGTCTTTTCCGGCGGCGTCGACAGAAGGTGCGGGAATGCTGGATCGCCGGAGGGTGTTGTTTTTGTTGATGATCACGCCCGGCACGCTTTCCAGTGGCAATCCCTTTTCTTTCGCAACGACCACCTGCCGGAACATCATGGCCGAATGGCCGGGACAGAGGACATCCACGCTGTCGTCGGTGAAGTCCTCCGGGCAGATGGTGACATGCAATCCGCCGGCCACAGTGACGATATCCGGGTTAAATTGCTTTGCAACCCTGAAAATGTCCAGTCCGTAGTATAATTCCGAAGCAATGAAAGTGACGCCCACGATATTCGGGTTGTGCTCCTGCAAATAGGAAAGGATGAGATCCTTCAATGGCGGCGCACCGGGGTCAAGATCGTATTCCCCTTTCAGGTCGATGACGGTCACGTCAAAGTCCTTCACCGCCACCGCCACGGTCAGCAGTCCCAGCGGCGGCCCGATCAGTTTTCTGTGGATGAACGGTTTCGCATCCTCCGGTGCGTAATCCAGGATCTTGTTCTCCGGAGAGCGCGGCGGATTGATGAGGAGGAGCTTCATTTGAAAATCGTTGCCCGACCAGGATTCGAACCTGGACTCTACTGATTCAGAGTCAGACGTGTTAGCCAGTTACACCATCGGGCAATTGGGTGTGGGTTTGGGTGTGCAAGTGAAGTGTGGGTGAAGCGGGTGTGGGTGTGGGTGTGCAAGTGAAGTGTGGGTGAAGCGGGTGTGGGTGTGGGTGTGCAAGTGAAGTGTGGGTGTGGATTTGGGATTGCAAATTTAGTAATAATTCGGAATCCGGAATCCGGAACCTGGAATTTATTTATTTAAATGGCACGGTTTATGCACTTATTTCATTGCTGATCAACCCCTTTAATCAATCTATATCATGAAACCGGTTATTGTCATTTTAATCATTGCCATAGCGGTGTGGGCCTGCTCGCCTGCAAAAAAGGTCAGCGCCCCGACCAAAGCCGTGTTGTCAGAAACCAGCCAGGACTCCACCGAATATGAACTGGTGATCATCGATACCCGTTTCGACAATTGGTACCTGATGAATTATTCCCCGGCAAAGGACCGCACAAATGAATACTACCGGATGAAAAATAGTATCGCCGCCGCGAACTGGAATGAGTATTACAATTCAGGTAGATATCACCGCGCCATCGAGTCCTACCTTGATTACTGGCCGAATATCGACTATGGCATCGAACTGAACCGGAAACTGTTCTGGTACTTTAAATTCGTGGAAGAAACCTACAAACTCCCCCTATTCTAACTCCATGCCCCCATGCCCCCATGCCTCCATGCCTCCATGCCTCCATGCCTCCATGCCTCCATGCCTCCATGCCTCTATGCCTCTATGCCTCTAT
>JAHYJL010000099.1 GCA_019429045.1 Bacteroidales bacterium | reverse complement strand
CCCGATCCTTTCAGCCAGGTGGTTTGAGTAAAGCCTAGTTCCAGGTTGCTGACGAATGCCAGTCCGGCTATATTGGCGAACATGGATTCCACTCCCCTGACGTTGGAAGTATTGACACTCCCCCATCCCATGCTGCCAGCCCAGGGGTTGATGAGCAATTCCGGCGCCCCGGCCTGTCCCGACCGGTCTTTGTTACCTGCATAAGATTCGGTATTTATAAAGACTAACGCTGAGATGATGATCAAGATTGCCAGGTATCTGTAGAGGTTCTTCATAGCAGATGAAATTTTTATATGATACATTTTCGTCGCCTTATTATATTAGAATACATTGAGATCGGGAACGCGCAACCCGCCAAACCATTTAATGATCCGTTCCCCATCATCGGATTTGACATGAATAATATAAACGCCACCGGCAATGGGCACACCGGCAAAGTTCTTCAAATCCCAGTCAACCGATGTTTTAACCTCGTCTTTGGTAATCTGCCTGATCATAGTACCAGAAACATTATAGATAGAGATAACGCATTGCTGCGGCAGGTTGGTGATCTTCACCCTGTTGTCGAGGGCATTTCTTTCATAGCCCGGGCCTCCGGCATATGCATAATACGGATTCGGCACAACCTGGATCAGGTCAAGGTCGGTTTGGGCCTTCTGGGCATTGAACAGGGTAGTAGATACCGACTCGGTCTCAAACCTGTACATCGGGTAATGCCTGTTCAGCGAATTGGCAATGGATGCAGAATCCATTGTCTGTGAATAGAACCTTTTGTAAGGTTTAGCCACCCGTATCCGGATTGTCACCTCATTGTTCAGCCATTCCTTGCCATCAACAGCCAACGGTATTCCAACATAAGCAACCGTTGAGAACCATGCCACTTCGAAAGGCAGCGGAGTCGGCAGCGGATAGATCTCATAGCCGTTCCTGATATATTTACATGCATCATAAGCCGGGAATTGATAGGAAAAGCCCTGGAAATTGACAGTGGCATTGTCCATGATGTATACATAATGTTTCCCGCCGAAACGAGCATTGCCGCTAACGGGATCAAAGACGGTCGAGGTCGGGTTATACAGCATATCCCTTCCATTATCCTCCACCAGCCAGCTATCCTCACCGAACATGATATTCAATCTTTCACCGGTTTCCAGGTTAATCGCATAACCCGGGAACCAGCTCATGCTCATGTCGGAGATATAGTTGGGTGCAGATGGGTCATCACTTGGCCCGCTACCGGCAAGCGCCGGATTTCCGTTTTTATCAACGGATGGCGCCGCCCTGAATTTAAAGCGATCCACTCCACCCTGCGATAAAGTTTTATCGGGGCACATCTCAAGCACTACCGACCTTGACCATTTCGTCTTATCCGGTGTAAAAACTATATCCACGCTGGAAAGATTTTCCATTTTGGCGACAGATTTAGATAACGACCTGTTAGCCGGACCAACATTGCTCTGATCACCATGGGCACAAAGCAGGTAAGGAGCCCAGGTGCCATTCACGATCTTTTCCCAGTTCTGGCTCGGGTCATAGGGGTTAGTGGGCATATCAAAGTCATTGTTCTTTGAATCATTCTGGTCCTGGTATGTACCGGCCCGTATCCAGTTCCTTGGATCGGTTGGAACATCATTGTCTTCAACGCCATTCAGCCACCGATAGGAACTGTCTTTATATGTAATGGACGACATCAGCAAGCCGTTATTGGGGGCCAGGACCTGATAAACCGCAGTGTTCCCCTGGCTGCCCACCTGTTTTGGACCTGGTGTGAAAATTGATTTCATATTCACCGATATACCCAGGTCGAGGAATAGTTGTTCATTTTGTTTATCTAATGCAGCATCTGACTGATAAACCATTCCTGTCAGTTCATCAACCATACGCCAGGTGCCCGAGACATAACTTGCCGTGTCACCACCTGCATTCAGCGCTGTATTTCCGGTCACCCTGAAGTTCTTTTTCAGGTACAGGGTGTCAAATTTGATCAAATACCTGCCTGCTTTCACATTCAGAGGGTCTATGATCTTGATGTTGACAGGGCCGAAGTTATTCTTATATTTGGCTTCATAAGCGATCGGGTACATGGGGTGCCCCATCCTTACCGTATCGCCATTGACCACTGATCCCACCGGCGCCTTGGACATAATCTCATCAATGGTTTCTTTTGTAAGCTCAAGGATCATTCCATCATTGCCCTGACCTTCTATGCGTGTTACAGCCGGACCGTCGCCATACTCTGCATTAGCCACGACACCATTAACAATTTTATGCGGAATGGTTGTATAGGTCTTGATATTTTTCCTGCCGGGCAGGTAGGCTGATTTTTGTCCGAATTTCCCGACCTGATCTTCCGGGTCATAAGGTAAATATTCATTATGAGCGTATGCGATAACGGTATAATAATATTGTCTGTGGTTTATCAGCCGCTTATCCCCGGTAGCATAAGCATCTTCTACAATCCGGAAGGAGTGCTGGATCCCTTCATCGCCGCCTTCAACCTCCACTACCGGGACATTGAACCCTATGGCTTTGTTCAGGTAGTGGTTGATGATCCGGCCGACACCGTTCTTCACATCAAACTGTGCTACCAGCCTGACAAGGTCGGCGTTGTAATTGCCATACTGGTCTTTTGCATCGCCCAGGGTTACGGATGCATCCTTGAGCTGGAATACCTGATAACCTTCAAAGCGATAGATGGAGTCACTCCTGAGGTTTGGGTTAGCTGGATTGGGCTGGATGATATTGGGGTCAAACTCTGCATATTGCTCCAGGAAGTTATTGGAGCCTTTCGGGTTATCCAGATAGATAATCAGCTCGCGGTCAAGCTCACGGAAAACAAGATCCGGTGCATCGGGGCCGTCGATCACTTTAAAGCAGTTATCGAACAGCGCCTGGCATTTGTCATCGACCACGCGCAGCAATTCTACGGAAGCCCAGGGGCCGCCTGCTGCTGCTCTGGCCCAGGGGATACCGACGGTAATATAATTCACAGCGCCGGGTTTCAGGGTGAATGGCCCTGCTGATTGCATAAAGCGCCGGTCACCGGGCTCATTGCCAACAGTTTCTTCGGTCCAGTACTTGCCATTGGCATTATAACCGCCATTGGGTGGCTGGAAGCGGGTTCCCCAGTTACAAGGGTCAGAATCGCCCGGGAACATGAATTCGCATATCGGGCCCACGGCCGCCGGGTCACTTTGGTGAGCTGTACCTCCATAAAGCATTGGCGAATTGTCCTTCCAGATACCCCTGAGGAAGTTGTAATATTCAGCGGCAATGGACGGGTCAGTGGTAGCCGGGTTGGATGATGTGTTGTTATGATATACAAACCTTCTCATTCCGAAACGCTCATCGTCCACGATACCATTCCCGAAGTTCACGCCATTGATAGCCATCTGGTCAATTTCAAAATTCGGTCCTTGTGTCAGCAGTTCACAGTCACCGGTAAACGCGGGATTGTCAAAACCATCCGGGTCAATATACGGCCCCTGGAAAAAGTCGACCCCAATTGCCGGCGGCTGGGCGCCGTAAGATTCGGGCTCACCACTGCCGTCAATGGCTTTCCCGTTATAACAATATCCCAATCCTCGCAGCACATCACAGCCGACATAGTCATCCCATGCATACCCCAGGTCGGTATCTACCCAAGGACAGAAGTAGGTATTGGTAAGTTCAAACGTTGAGCGGTTGATGACTTCATAGGAATAAAAGGTCATGTTGTTGATCTCGTCGTTAGTGGCAAAAGAAAAGGCCTGTGCCCTGATCTCCATGCCAATAGGGGATCCCTGTGTTTCGGTATGCGTATTCCCCTTATCATTGAACACCCACCATAATGTCTGGTCGCCTTTGATCACCTGGTCGACCAGGATACTGCCAAATAGTGCAACTTTATATTCAGTCAGTTCCTCTTCCATCGTGCGGGCGGGGATATAGCTCGGATCGCCTGCAAAATTGATAGGGCAAAGCTCATTATCAAGGTCATAGTATGGATAATCGCCGTTATTCGGATCATATTCGCCATCTCCGTCAACATCAAAGAAAGGCGCAAGATAATAGCTTTGCAGCTTGGCAACATCGCCATGCGCGGGCCATTCCATGATCGACCTGGGAATGCTGTATCCGGGGAAATCTTCGGCTTTGTTATCACTGTTCCACCACAGCAGGAACTCATCCACTTCCGCACGGGTAATAGGGAAATGCTTGTCGAATTTTGCACAGGTTTCAGCATCGACTGCAGCTGTACCATCTGTGGTCAGTGGTCCGGGCCAGTAGTCGTTTCCAATCTGCCTGTACCTGATGGCCGCGAGCTTGAGCTGGTTATTGATATCGAGCCCCCCGATCCATAATGATCCGGAGAACATGGAGGTGGCTGTTCCCGATTTCGGGATAAAATACTGTGCGCCAATGCCACCCGGTAAATCCCACCACATGTCTCCTCCGGTATTGATCCTGGCCCTGACGTTATTGATGTCAAGAAAACGGTAACCTGAAGCAGCCGAGCATCCGGCAGCCGTTGATTTGATATTGCCAGTGTTTTTAGTGGCTCCCACATACTCCCTCGAAATAGCCACACCTGACAGCAGCATTCCGATGAGGAACAGAGACAGGACCCGATAGATATTGATCATTTTCATGTTATAGTTTCTTTGGATTTTCAATTCAGGGATTGTTATAATAAACTAGAAATTAAAGATAACCCCCATGCGAATCGTCCTAGGGAGGCTGTAATTCCAGGGCCTGTCGACTGCAATGGCATAAAGATCGCGGTATGCCTGTTCATCCAGTGCTTCACTGATCTGTTTCTGGGATTCAGGTGCCGACAGATAACCGTCGTCATCGGGGTTTCCTGTAAAGGGATAGACACTCATCACATTTTTCGCGTTCAGGACATTATTGATACGGAAGTACACATTCACCACGCTCTGGCGTTTGTTCTCACCGCTGCCGATTTCAAAGCGAAAATCTTTATCGATGGTGGCATCGAGCCTGAACTGCCAGGGGCCGCGTGCCCCGAAATAGGTGCCCTTTACAAGGTTGGTGCCCGACTGGTTAATCCCTACTACGTTTCTGGATTGGGTGTATGGTGTGCCGGAGCCACCGTTAAGCGTGAGTGCAAACCCGAAATAGCTCAGCCACTGGATGGGTGGTTTGCCGGAATCGGGACGGTAGGTGGTAGGTCCGGTATAATCCTTTCCGCCGCTAAAATGATAATCCAGGAAAACATTAAAGGAGTGTCTGCGGTCGGTCTGGATCGGAAAGGTTGTCCTCAAATTCGGCACTCCGGAAGCGACCAGTGCGGCGGTTGTTGTCTGGCTGGAACCGGTCGCGTCGGCAAACTGCAGGGTATAATATGCACTTAGCCTGACATTGCCCGTTCTTCTGAGGTCATATTGGATCGTCAGACCTTTGACTGTTCCAAAGTCGATATTATTAAAAGAGGTGTAATCTTTCGGATAGGCTCCGTTAAACCGGTAGATCTGTAACATGTCACGCATTTCCCGGTAAAAAGTAACCAGTTTTAAAGAAGATGAGTTGGTAAGTTTCTGCTGAAAACCAACTTCATAGTCGATGGTCTGGGTAGGTTTCAGGCCTGGATTATTGATAATGCCTGATACATTATCAAAGAAATAATACGTAGAAGGATCTGAGAAGACACTGTTTGTCGGGCGTTGTGTCAGCACATCATAATGTGCAAAAAACAAAGCCTCATCGGAGATCGGGAAAGAGAAAGAGATACGCGGCATGATGGCCCATTGCGGGTCATAGTCCTTGAAAGCGTCTATATTCGGCCTTTGCAGTGTGGGATCGACCAGGTAAGGGGAGATGCCGGAACCCACATCGAGCACGTTGGGGTCCTGGATCTCAGCACCAAACGCGTTGTACCAGTTGTATTCATCACGATAGCCAACGATCTGTTCGGGGTTATTCACATTATTGACATACACCACATAATCGGCACCCATGTTTGACGGGTGGACGGCAGGCTGGCCTCCGATCGTCTGAACTTCCCTGACAGTCCTGGCCTGGTAAAGGAGGAACGGGTCTTTCAGCATTTTCTGATTGGCATCGAAGCGGTCAACACGCACCCCGATATTGAAGATCAGGTCGCGGAATGCAAATTTATCCTGCATGAAGAAAGCCATGTAATTTGGTTCATAAGCGCCGATATCGCGGGTATAATTGCCAAATTCGTCAGTTTTGGTAAAGAAATCGTTGAAGCTGGGCTTATAGGTAAGTTTATTGCCTTTATAATCATAGCCAAAATAACCAACATATGAAGATATTCCGTCATTCAGCAGTTCATCAGCGCTGAACATATCAACGGAGAACAATTGCTCTCCATAATTGATCGTATGCCTGACGCCATTCCTGTCATAATAATTGATGGAATGTGTATTAAAGTCATAAGAGTCGATGTCGATAAAATCAAGGCCGTCGGTGGGGAGGCCAAGTTTCAGTCTAAGGTTGTAATCAAAGGTCCTTTGTGAGATCTGGTCATATTTCCTGTAATATTTGATAGTATCGAGGTCAGTACCTTCGACGATATAAGGATTATCGATATCGAGTTCCCTGATATGGAAGTTTGTGATCCCTCTCATCAGCGTCCAGAACCCGGCCGGTGCGTAACCATACCCGCGGTCACTGCGCTGGTCATACTGGAAGCCGAATTTGAGTTCATGGTTGCCGATGTCCATAGCGCCGGCGACATTGATGGCAAACTGTGAGTTTTCAAACTGGCTGTAGCCGGCTTGCAGCGCTCCTGGCGCTCCCCACAGACCGTAAGCATTTCCGGGACTTTGGCCGTTCAGCAGACCGCCCCCGAGCTGGATCTGGTCGGTGTTCATATAATTGCCAATGGGCTGGCCTTCATATATCTGATAATATGTAGAGGTATAATTCGCTGTGAGCGGATTGAAATCAAAGGGCTCAAATGTGATCAGCGTATCAAAATCCCAGCTGTTCAACACCCAAGCAAGCGGATAGAAACTACCGTTAACGGTATCGAATCCCAGTTCATACGTCGGCATTTTGTAAGTAGTATACTTGCCCAGATAGCCATACTTGAACAAATCGCCCCTGTGATCCGGGTCTTCGGTATACCCGGTATTTCTTGTATAGTCGGCCTGGATTGAATAATAGACGTTTTTCACCAGCGAACGGCTTTGCGGGTCGGAGGGGAATCTTTGGGTGAACCGGCCAAAGACCCTCCAGGTATTAGCGACAGTGTGAGAATTCTTGTTATAGTTGAACAGCGAATGGAAATAATTCCAATTATTGCTATTTATATAATAATATGAACCGCCGATTGAAAGGTTGATGGTTTCAGTTGTCCTGATATCAATTTTACCGGACAAACTGATATTATAGTTGGCAGTATTTTGAGTTGATTTAATTTGCTCAAGATTTTCCATTCGTGTGAACATCACATTCTGATACGTTCCACGGCCGTCTCTTCCGGGCCGGAGAGGGGTTTCTTCGAGATATTGGAGGTAATCATCCTGGGCTTTGTAGAAATCGCTTGAGATCGGCCTGCCATCCTTCTGGTAGGTAAAGTCGCCGGCAATGAAAAAGCCCAGCAGGGAGGTTGTACGTCTGCCGGTTTCATCCTTTCTGGAGAAAAGTGGTCCGTTGATATTGAGTCCGCCGCGGTTATAACCGAAAGGATCGAAAAATTGTGAACTTTCCAGTTCGATACCGGCGCCAAAAGCACGTGAGGGGCCCCTGGTGGTGACATTGATGATACCGCCGGTAGCATCCCCGTACTGAGCGGGCACACCCCCCAGGACGACGTCGACCTGTTCGATGGCAGAGGCAGGCAATGCAGAAGAACCCCTCACCCTGATCCCGTCAATATACATGACCGTTGCATCTTCACGCGCACCACGCACCCGGCCTCTTTCACCGTCGGCTGAGAACACGCCCCCTACCGTAGATGCCACCGCATTGGCCGACCTGTTCGGCATTTTGGCGATCTCCTCCGAGGTCACCGAGGCACCGGAGGTGGTCTGGTCCTTGGATATCAGCGGGATCTTATAATCGATCACTTCAAACGTTTCCAGCATCTGTGCCGTCGATTCCATTTCAATATCCAGGAACCGGATCTGGTCGGCCGCGATATTCACGCCCCGATACATCACCTGCTGATAACCGACGTATGATGCTTTGACATCATACCGGCCCGGTGGGATGGGCTTGATATCGAATTCCCCGTTAAAATTGGAAGCGGTTCCACCAACATTGGTACCCCCGACTTCGACGACTATGTTGACAAACGGGAGGGGTTCCCGCGTTTCCCTATCAAGCACTTTCCCTCTGAGGGCGCCTGATTGTGAAAAAACTAACAAGTTGGCTGTGAGTATGATGCCAAGTGTAAAGAGTAACTTTCTTAACATACCATATGAATTTATGTTAGGTTATAGGCTGCGCGAATTTGAAGCGGGTAAAGTTATAAATAAATCATTGTATTCTCCAAAAATTTTAACACAGGCGTAAAAAAATCATAACGTTGATTTAATCTGCTCAATCATAAGGCCTGTTAAGAATTTCAGCATAAATCACCGCCTGTCGAATATTCTCCCTTATATCAGAAGGGTCGAATTCAGATTGTCTATTATCTGACATATCCTCTTGATATTCAATATCTTTTATAAATTCACCATGTTGACGTTCTTCCATTTGCCCACTGGCAGAATACCCCCGTTGCTGATAATCGTTTGGATGACCGGTTCTCATTATTTCAGGGATTTCAGTTGGCTGATATACAGTAGGGGCCGGCTGTTGCCATTCATCTTCTTCGTATATTTCATGCGGCTCATCTTCATCTCCGAATAAATCCTCAAGGGAGAACGGCCGTTTTCCAGTCTCCGTACCTGGTTGCGAAGATGCCTGTCGTGCGGCCGCCGCTTTCTTTTGGGAACGCCTGTAAAAGGCAAATAAGACCCAAGCAATCAGCAGTATAAAATAGATATAATCTTCCATGGTTTTTGATTCTGGATTGGATAAAATTACTATAAATGATGAAAAAAATGTAAAAATAATCAGTTAACGGCTCGGCATAATCAGTTTACGGCTAAAAGTCATTACGTAATCAATTGATTATAAGTTATATATGATTTCAAGAATTTTATCCTTTTTTCTTCTGGACACGGGAATCCTGCTCCCGTCAGACATCAGAATATACCCGCCTTCCTGGCGGATATAATTTTTGATATATTTTATGTTTACCAGGTGCGACTTATGTGGTCTGACGAAATTATGCCTGCTGAGTAATTCCTCATTTTCTTTCAATGTCTTGCTGATCAATAATCTTCTGCCATCGGTGAAATAAAAATTTGTATAGTAATTATCTGATTCACAGCGGATAATGTCATCTACATTGATCACATGAATCATCTCTGAAGTCGAAAGAATGATTTTGCGGCTTACATCTTCCTGAGACTTCATGGTGTCTATCATAACATCCAGGTTCATTTTATGCCGGTATTTAGAAATTTTCTTTTCCACCTTGCCAATAGCATCAATCAGGTCCTGTGGAATGATCGGCTTTAACAGGTAATCGAGCGCGCTGTATTTGATCGCTTTGATGGCAAACTGGTCGAATGCCGTAGTAAAAATAACCTCGAAGTCGACCTCTTCTATCTCCTCTAATAGCCGGAATCCGCTACCGTCAGGCATCTGGATATCCAGAAAAACAACATCCGGGGGCTGCTTCCTTATCTCTTCCATACCTTTGCGGTAACCATCGGCTTCGGCAATGATGGTTACTGCTGGACAGTATTTTTCCAGCATACGGCGTAAGGTTTCCCTCGACATTTTTTCATCTTCTATGATGATTGCTTTTATCATGATTCAGGGGGTTTTACAGCTCCTTGTACTGAATGGTCAAATCGACGCGGGTACCGGAAGCTTTACCATCTTCATCTTTCAAGTCAGTCACTTTTACAGCATAGCCTGTCCGGTTTTGTTTATTCAGGATTTCTATCCTTTCCTGGGTAATGATCATACCACGGGGTTGCCTTTTAATGCCTGATTGCACCCTGATCTCAATAGCCTTTTCCCTGCCGATACCATTATCCAGGATTGTACAATGTAAAGAGCCACGGGTATTGGTTTTCAGAAAAATTTCCAACCGGCCCCGGTTAGGGCTGTTCACGAAACCATGAATGATCGCATTTTCAATATAAGGCTGAAGGAGCATCGGGGGGATCAGGATAAAGCCCGGATCTATTGAAACGTCAATTTGAATTTCGTAATCAAATTTATCATCAAAACGCAGTTTTTCAAGATCCATGTAATAAGTAAGCGCCTGAAGCTCATCTTTCAGCGTTATCAGGGACGCTGTTGAATTGGCGAGGATCATCCGCATCAGGTGGGAAAATTTCGCCAGGTAATTGACCGCTTTGTCAGTATTATTTGACAGCACAAAATTTTGTATAGCATTCAAAGAATTGAAGATAAAATGGGGATTCATCTGAAGCTGAAGCGCTTTCTGCTCCAGTTCAAAAACCTGTTTTTCAATTCCGAGCATTTTCTTTTCAACCTCGTGTTTTCGTTTAATGGCTTTTATCCGATAAAAAATAATGCTCCAGAGCAACGCAATAGCCAATATTAAAACGGTAAGCCTGAAAATCCAGGTTTGCCACCAGGGAGGGTGGATGATGATCGTCAGGCTGATGCCATCCAAATTCCACATACCGTCATTATTCGATCCGGTCACAGTAAATCGGTATGTTCCGGGGTTCACTTTACGGTAATCGGCCACCCTTCTCCGGGAATCCGTGTACACCCAGGTTTCATCGTAATTCTCCAGACGGTAACGATAAACGTTTTTCATCGGATTAGTGTAGTCCAGCGCAGAGAAGGCAATTGAAAAGATATTTTCCGTATGTTTAAGCCTGAAGACCTCCCCACCTTCCAGGTCGTTGTCGATCACTTCATTCAAAACGCTGAAGCTGGTCAGCGCCATCCGGGGAGGTATCCGGTTTTGTACAATTTCGCCCGGATGAAAAACATTGAATCCGTTCATCCCCCCAAAATATAGTTCTCCATTT
>JAHYJL010000098.1 GCA_019429045.1 Bacteroidales bacterium | reverse complement strand
GGGATCCCATATACGCGGATCGTTTTATGATCATTCCTGAAGCGATCTTCCAGCCACCTGGCAGGATTGGAAGGCCATTTTTGCAAGTGTTTCCGGATAAACTCCCCGGCTTCCTGCATGGGATCGTTGATATAATAATGATCGGCGTCGAAGAAAATTTCAGCCTTGTCGTTCATGATGAGATGGTCGATGATTATCTCCTCGGCGTCTGCCAGCGCGTTCAATCCGGCGAAAAAGATCCTTTTCCAGGGAAGACCGGCGGCGATACTTTCAATATTTTCCGCTGCCAGCCGGTAAGCAAGTCCGCGATAGGCCAGATTTTTTCCGTGAAGCCTTTCCCTGAGCTTCTGGTAATAAACGGCAAACGACTGGTAAAAAGCGATATAGTCTTTTTCATGGTCGGTCAGCGGTGTTTCACCCAGGTTCCAGACGGTGATGGCGCGGGCTTCGTTGAGGTAATGGAAGATCTTGTCCGGATCGACCATGTACTGGTCGATTTCGTCGAAATCCTGCAACAACACCTGTCCCCAGTCGGCAAAGTTTTCAAAGTCCTGTGCATCAGCGGCTTTAATCTCTTTGTGTATGGCGTAGAATTCAAAGAGCAGTCCGACGGGATCGATGATGCGGCTTCCGGAGATGTGCGTGATGAAATCTTCCACGGAAAAGGTCTGGGGCGTCCAGGAGGCTTTTTGGATCGTGGCCGCGAGGTATTTCTTCAGGTAGAGCCCGGCCCGGCGGTTGGGGAGCACCACGCATAATTGTCCCGGATCATCGCCGAAGCGGGTGGCTATTTCCTGCGCCAGGCGCTGTAAGAACGGCATCATCGTCATTTGATCATTTCCGGGTGTTTCGACAGGTACCGGGCTGCGACGGGAAGCTGTTTCTTCTTTCCCACGTCGAGCCACGCATTGCCGGTATGAAAATAAGAACCGACCGGATGGGACCTGGCCAGCCGCAGGTACGCATCCACGATCGAAAATCTCCCTTTTTCTGTCAGCAGTTCAAAGATACCGGGGTGGATAACGTGCACGCCGCTGAAGGCCAGTGGTTTTGCATTGTCAACGGGTTCGCCTGACCATCGTGTTTTGTTGTTGGCCGTATCTTTCCAGCCGCACATCATTCCTTTGTCATCGAATAGAAAATAGCGGCTGCTGCTGCGGTGGCTGACGGCCAGGGTGGCCAGGTGCTGCCCGGTGCGGTTGGCCCGGTAAAGCGCCTGCAGGTCTATGTCGCTGATCACATCCACATTATGCACCAGGAAAGGCTCCGGGCCATCCAGGAACCGGCGGGCGTGCAGAATGGCGCCCCCGGTGTCCAGCAGCATTTCCGATTCGTCCGAAACGTTGATCCGGGCGCCCGGAAAGGGATGCCCGGCCAGGTAATCGATGATTTGCCCCGCGTGATGATGAATGTTGACGGTAATATCCGAAAAGCCTTCCCTGGTCAGTTTCCGGATGGCAATTTCCAGCAACGGGATGCCATGGATCCTGACCAGCGCTTTGGGCGTGTTCGCTGTGAGGGGCATCAGGCGGGTGCCCAGGCCGGCTGCCAGGATCAGTGCTTTCACCAGGGTCAGTGTTTTTTCGGTTTACAGAGATGTTTTTCCTTTTCCGCCTCAGCGCCACAGGCCTTGCATTTGAATTTCACCTTGCCTGCTTGCTTCATAACCGGTTTCTTATCTTCATGGCATATCTTCTTTCCCATTATCGCGTCTTTATAAGTTGTTCAGTACATGATGCTGCAAATCCACCGTTACCTGCGGATACCTCCCCTGCATGTATGCAGCCGTTTTTTCGGCGCAGTAAACCGACCGGTGCTGTCCGCCGGTACAACCAAAACTGACCGAGAGATGCCCAAAGCAGCGTTCCAGGTAATTTTCCAGCGACCGGCTGACAAGGTACTGTATATCCTTAAGGAATAAACCGACTTCCGGTTTGTTTTCCAGGTAGTCGATGATGACCTTATCCCTGCCGTTAAAAGCCCTGTATTGTTCTTCCCGGCCCGGATTGGGCAAAGCGCGGCAATCGAAAACAAATCCCCCGCCATGGCCGGACAGATCGGCAGGCAGTCCGTTCCTGTAAGAGAAACTGTGGATGTGAAGGGTCAGTCCTGCCGCCGCGGCATCCGGTTTACGACCGGAATATAATTCCAGCTTCGTAATATTTTCCAGGGAGCGCATCAGTTCGGGCAGTTCAACGGGCAGGCTGACATTCTCCAGCCACCACGACAGGCTGTTGAGGGCAGGGGGGATGCTCGCCAGGAAATGGGGCTTTTTCTGGATGAGTCCCCGGTAACCGTAGGCGCCCAGCACCTGCATCAGCCTGATCAGCACAAATCCGTCATAGATCTCCCGGAAAGCGGCCCTGTCAACCTGAATATATGCTGACAAGGCATCCAGGTAATGGCCGAGCAGTTCTTCCCGCATGGCTGCCGGCAGGCAGGCCTTTACCTGGAAAAGGAGCGAGGCGACATCGTACTGCAGCGGGCCTTTCCTGCCGCCCTGGAAATCGATGAACCAGGGCCGGCCGTCCCGCACCAGGATATTCCTTGCCTGGAAATCGCGGTACATGAACCAGTTGGCATCAGCCCGGGCCAGGTAGTTGGCCAGTGTAGTGAAATCATCCTCCAGCCTGGCTTCATGAAAACCGGCATGCAGTTTCAGGAAGTAATATTTGAAATAATGCAGGTCCCGGATCATGGAATGATGATCAAAGACCGCATCCGGGTAGCACAGCGTGTAATCAAGGTCTTTCCCGGCCACCACCTGGAAGCGCACCAGCTCTTCCAGTGACATCTTATAGAGCGCTTTCACATTGTCCGGGAGATGGCCCTGATCCCTGCTTTTTTCTATCAGCGACAGCAGGGTAATATCGCCCAGGTCTTCCTGCAGGTAAACGCAGGCGCCGGGATCCTCCAGATAGATTTCAGGAACGGGCAGACCGTGCGCGCGGAAGTGCCGGCTAAAGCCGGTAAACGCTTTGTTTTCTTCAGCAACGGGATGCCAGGCGCTGACCGCGGTGATTTGATCATGCCGCAGCCTGTAGTAAGCCCTTTCCGACCCCGATGGCGCCAGGCGGATGATCTCCCGGGGCGGTTTCCCGGCCCAGGCGTTGAAAAGTCTGCTGAGTATATCTGCGGGCTGTTCCAGGTTCATCACTGATTTATCTCAGACAAAAGTAGGAATAATCTGAGATCTTTCTTTAACTGAAGAGTTCACTGCTTCACCACCCTTGCAGTTTCCAGCTCTTTGCCGTCAAGGGTCATGCCGGATTTTGGAATAATATTAAATGGGAAATGAAATGTTCAATGCTCGATGCTCGATGCTCAATGTTCAATGAACGCGCCCCCCTCACCGCACCACCATTAACTTCCCGGAAGCGATCATCTTTCCGTTTTCCAGCAGGATGGCAAAATATATCCCTGGGGACAGGCCGGAGAGGTCTGCCTGGATTTCTTCTTCGCCTTTGGGTATGGGCCGGCGTTTGACTTCCACGCCCAGGCTATTGACCAGCCTGATCTCCCGCTGCCCGGTGCGGGTTATATCCGGGTAGCGGATCGTTACCTTGTCCCTGGCCGGGTTAGGGAATAGCTGCAGTTTCACTTCTTCCAACGGCACAAATTTTTCATCCACCATGACCAGGATATCGCAGTCCATATCCGTGGTGTCCGAGGTGATGCCATAAGGACAAAGCCAGTCATAGTCAAAAGGCTCAGTATAAAGTGTGTCATACTCCAGGTCGGAATTGAGCTTGAAAGCATAGATCACCCATGGACCGCTTGGCACTTTATGAATCCCGACCGTAATGAACTTATTGTCAAATGTCCTGGCTGTTGAAATCAAAGCATGGGAGATTGGGACAACGCCATGGTAATCCAAAACGTTGCCGAGTGTATCGGTTTTCATAAATCCATTTTGCCATATTTCATTGGTTCCCCTCCAGCCCAGGGCAATGAATAAATTTGAATCCTCCATGAAGGTAATTGTTTGCCCCTGTCCGAAATAGGAGGTATCGTTCAAGTCTGAGAAAAAAAGCTCCTGTCCGTCATTACCTGTTTTAATCATAGCGGGATACTGGCCTGTAGAACCTTTTCGATAACCGACACCATATGAATTTCCGGCATTGTCAACAGCAGACTTGTATGTTTTCCCCCAGTAAGTATCATTCATAGTCCAGGGTGTTTCCCAAATACAGTTACCCGAACTGTCTGATTTGATCAGGAAAGGCCGTACCCGGCCTCCAGTTTGCCCGGAGTCGGGATAATAACATGTTCCTGTTACAAGATAATCATTACTGTTCAGTATTGAAAGATCAAAGCCTTCCTCATTAAATATCAGCGAATCGCTTCTTGCGAATGCCTGCTGCCAGATCAGGTTCCCGTTCGGGTCAAATTTATGCAGGTGAATCCTGGTTCCGGGTGTAATGCCTTCATAGTAGGCCGTTAACAGAAGATATCCCCCGTCGGGGAGGGGCTTGACCCTTCTGCCGTAATCGGGATAGTAATTTGCAGTATAAAGCACCTTGCACCATTCTTTTTCAAAACAGGCATTGAGCTTTAGTAGAAAAGCATCGTTGGTCCCGTATTTACTCATTGTCCCGGCAACGATATAACCGGAATCAAGGGTTTGTTCAATATTCACCGGCACATTATGATATGATCCATTTCCAAAATATTTATGCCATTGTTCATATCCATTTATATCCGTCTTAAGGATTAACCCGTATTTGTAATTATATGCATCACCTAAAATGATATATCCTTTGTCATAGGATTCAATTACCCATCGGGCGCCATAACCACCCCCTTGAGTGGATGTGTAGGTCCTGATCCAGTCTTGAGCAATCAGATAATAAGGGATTAAAGATGTAAATAATAGGAATATCTTAACGTATTTCATGGTTTCAGAGTAAAAACAGGTCAGGGTCAGATGACCCTGACCTTGCGATAATTTAACGGTTAACAATCAGTTTGGCGGTTGCCTTTCTTTTGCCATTGATCAGCAATTCGATGAAGTACATCCCCGGTTTCAGATTCCTGACATCTAAAACAAGCTGATCCTGCCAGGTATCGGATGTAAGCATTCTTAATCGAATACCCCGGACATCCCTGACATGGATCGTCACGCCGGATTTTCCTTCTCTCCAATTATCTTCATTTGATGCATAAAACCCGATGATGGTATAGTAAGCTGCCGGGTTTGGAAATGCAATCAGCCTGACCGAATGGGATGGATGATCTGTTGATACCGGCTTTACCACCATTGTTTTCAGGTTATCCGGGAACAGGTAAGGCTCCTGGTAAGCCAGGTAACCGGCGGTGACCAGCATATTGCGTGCATAAATGCCCGGCAGGGTCGTGTTGTCATAAGTGTCGAGCAGTCCTGCAATCCGGGCAGAATCAAGGTTCATCACCGTTCCGTTTGAAACGGACAAACCAATGAGGATGTTCAGTAAATCTTCGTATTTCTGATGGGTGTTCGATTGTTCGACGGTTAATGCAAAAGCATTGGGAATTCCGTTTAACGTATTGTTGGCCAGGGTCGTATCGCCGTTTTCCAGGTGAATGAACACACTCCGGTAACGGTTTTCAAGGGTGTTTAGCTCACCAAACAGGGCCGCCAGGCTGTCCATGCGGTAAGTAACCGCAGAATCCGACAGGTAATACCGGCTGAGGTTATTGAATGCCCTTTCCATTTCCACGAGGTAAAAGCTCCTTTTGGCCTCCAGGTTTTCTTTGTTGCCGGTGGTGAATTTCCCTTGTTCTACCTGGTCTTTCATGTATTGCGGCATCGGGTTCACCCTTTCGTCAAGCAATTGCATGATATCCGCCGACTTGGCCGATTGGGGGTTCTCCACGAGAATATCCCGGATCATGGCGTTGCTCAGCACATCTTCTTTCAGGACGGCCGATTTCATCACCGTGTCAGACAGGTACGGCGATTCATTGAGCAGTTGCAGGGTCAGGTCAGCGGCCGAAGGAGGTGTTGAAGTGACCACATCCATTGTCAGGCTTTCGGTGTCTCCACCATCCACCAAAGCGGCCAGCGATGCTTCAGCCATAATGACCTGTGCCTGGGAATCATCGAAAGCGTTCCGCTCAATGGAAGGATTCCCGCCTCCACCCTGACGGGAAGGGCAGCTTTCATCCGGATCATATCTTTGATCATTTAATACCAGGCTAACAGAAGGTGAACACTTGTCTGGATCGGGTTCAACGTTAATAGCCGGTGTATAATCCTCATTATGGTGAAAATAGGTAAACGGGTCGGCGTTGTCGTCGTTGAAGAGGTCGAAGTCATGATATATCCATTCGCTAAAGACATTCCCTGCCGGAGCGGTGGTAACATCCTCTCTGGAGCCCTGATGTTCAGCGATTCCCCAGCCACTGACCGAATCTTCCACGACAACCGCTATATCATACCGGCAATTTGAAAAGTTGTTGCATTTGATGCAAAGGCCCACCGAATCACGTTTGTTTTGGTTCATGGCAATAATGCCATATCTTATTTGATTAAATGAATTCTTGTATATTTCATTTGGATGAGGCCCGGAGCTATTTATTATCACGCCTGTTGTTTTCGGTGTATAGTATGGCCCAGGGTAGTTTGATTCAAAAGAGTTCTCCTCAATAATGTAACCGGTGCTGTGGTCACAATAAACACCTGTAAAGTTAAGGTCTGAATGACCATAGAATATATCATCATGTGGTTTCCTGACAGAAAAATAATTGGAAAAAACCACTGCATTCTCAATTGCTCCCAGGTAAATTGAAGTCTTGTTCCTGATAAATTCAGATCGTTCAATACGTGGGTGTTTTTTCCCACCATAATTCATAGTATAGATACCATAAGAAAGATTTTCAAACCGGCTGGGGGCGCTGGTATCGCAGGGATATACCGGGTTCAGGCAGAACTCATCCACTTTGAAAGCAGCGTCGAGGCTCATGATACCGATCATCCTGTCGGGATCGATACCGGTGGCCGACGCGTAATCGCTCGACTTGATTTGATTCAGAAAAGAACATCCCTTAAAGGAAATTCCTCTGACATCTTCCAGATAGACAAATCGCATAGGACTGAAGAACACGTGATTGTAATCAGAATTCAGTATAAAGTTACAATAATTCATATAACTCACATTATCCCTGATGTTCTTTTTATCATTCAGGAAGTTTTCATAGGGGTAAAACGCGACACTTGTGACACAATTGATGAAGCTGGCGTTCTCAGCCCGCAAAATCCCGCCTGTAGTGGTAGGATCGATGCCGGAGGGGCCGTTTGCTGCCAGTTGCACGCCCACCATAGCATTTTCAATGATCGCCCCGTTGATAAGCGAGAGATGTCCCTGGTTGTAAAATGAATATTGGTCCAGGTCTCTTTTACCGCTTACCTGGATTCCATTCCATAATCCTTTGCAGGTGGTAATGTGTCCGCTGTCAACCACAAGGTTTCCACCGCGCAGGACGACAATATCGCTTCCCGGCAGCATGATTACGGTCGATTTGATTGTTAGCCTGCCAGCCGAATCGACAACGATCTTCTTTGCCTGCATTTCCGTTGTCCAGGTAATATCATCATTGGTACCGATGAAATATTCTTCATAACCATAGTTATCCTCAGCATATTTCACCGCTTTGTATGCATTGATGCGACCGGCGCCCAGCAGGCCACTGTAATTTTGCTCATCCTGAACCGGATCTGCGGTTTGCTTGAGGATGTATTCAATCTCTGCCGCTGTGAGGCAGGGATTTATTGATTTAATTAGTGCGCACAAACCTGAAACTATCGGAGTTGCAAAAGAAGTTCCTCCAAATTTCCAATAATACGGCCATGGATTCGGAAAAATGTTACCAAGGGTATCCTTTTCCATTGTATTTGTAGCGCCCGATATATCATAACCCGGTGAACAAATATCAACGGCACTGAAATGAGAATGAGTTATGTCATGGTTATTTACAGGGTTTATTTGGTAATGATAATCGAGTGAATCAGTGCTGGTGACAATGATGATATTGCTGTCGTATCCGGGGTGAAATGGATATGTAGGGCTATAGTATTGAAAGTCTGGTGGAAAATCATCACATCTTTTATACATTAGTGTTTCATCATTATAACAACTTCCCATACACCCGTTCCCGGCTGCGACAACGATCACCGTTCCATTGTTCAGGATTTCCTGGATGCTTTCAAGTTCTATTTGATAAATAGTATCGCTAGGTGGATAACATCGGACATAAAACCAACTGATACTAATAATATCAACACCCATCTTGGTAGATGCATGCACAGCTGATGCAAGATCTTGCGGTCCGTATGCAATCAATTTAGTTTTAAATCCAATTGATGCCAGATAACCGTTTGGAGTCATGTTTGGATCACCTTCTTCAGCCGTTGCTGCCGCAATGAAACTGGCAACCGGCGTTCCATGCCATGCTTTAAACTGGCCACCATATAAGGCGCCATATTCATTTCCTTTTAGTGGATTATAATGCGGAAAGATTTGTCCTTCCAGATCGGGATGGGTGACATCAGGAGGATTATCGATCACGCCCACCCGTACCCAGGGTTGACCGATGGTAATCTCCCAGGCGGAATCGGCCTGAATCTTCCTGAGATGCCAGGAATCATGCCGGTTGCCCCAAGCCCCATCTTCCGGATTATATAGATTAATAGGTAAATCAACCTGTTCAATAAAACCGAAATATTCTGTTATCATTGAACTCAGCGCTTGCATCAGATCAACCTGGTCACAATCGCACGAAATCTCATAAATGGTCGTGAGGTGTGGAGTTCTGGCGAATCCCATTAATTGTCTATATGAAGTAACGTTAAAGTTACGGAATACAGCATTTATATCAGGATGTGCGGTAGAGCTGTCATCAACCGCTCTTGATTCTTCCGAAGTTATGGAAACCCAGAGCTTGCCGGGTTGGTATTCCTGTCCGGTAAGCAGATTTACAGACAGAAGTAAGCATAATAAAATCAGTATTGTTCTCATTATTAATTGGTTTTTTGTTAATATTTGATTATTTCGACATCCCTTCACTGGGAAGGTCATGGTGGAAACAATAATTCAGGGAGGATGATAGATCCAATGGTCAGAAGAGACGTTATAACTCTCTCTCTCTCTCTACGTAATCAACAGATTGAGCAATCTGTAACATGGCAGAAACGGGTTAAATGGTTAAATTTTCATGGTTTGGGCGGGGTAAATATACAACAAAAAAAGGCCGAAAGCAACAAAAAACCGCCGGTCATTTCTCATTTCGCAATGGCAAGGCACATTTCACAATAAAT
The DNA here is from genome assembly GCA_019429045.1 of Bacteroidales bacterium. Taxonomy (GTDB): domain Bacteria; phylum Bacteroidota; class Bacteroidia; order Bacteroidales; family JAGOPY01; genus JAGOPY01. Next base: position 1,792 of record JAHYJL010000098.1, on the reverse strand, counting down.
GGGAAATGTCCACTTAATGTCCACCTAATGTCCACTTAATGTCCACTTAATGTCGCTCGCGCAGCGAGCAAATGACCACCGTCTGACCATCAATCATCTACTCCCTCCGGAAACCCTTTTCCAGATAAAGTAAACCGGCACCCCGGACAACACAATGATCAAACCCGGCCAGGTGAACAAGGGCTTGTGTATCAGCAGGATAATAACAATGGTAAGGCAGAGCAGGATGTACAAAGCGGGTATGACCGGGTAGCCGATGGCCTTGAAAGACCTTTCCCGGTCAGGCCACTTAATGCGGAGAACAAAAATGGCCCCGATGGTCATCATAAAGAAAAGCAGGGCTGCAAAAATCACATAATCAAGCAACTGGCTGTATGTACCGGTAAGACACAAAAGAATGCTCCATCCAGCCTGGATCCACAAACCAAATGCCGGCACACCTTTACGGTTGAGCCTGCCGGTGCGCGAAAAGAAAAGGTTGTCCCTGGCCATGGCATAATAAACCCTGGCACCTGAAAGAATGATGCCATTATTACATCCGAATGTGGATATCATCACCACTACCGCCATGAGCATTTCAGCATTCCTGCCGAAAATGCCGGATATAAATGCCGTCCCAACCCTGTCCTCACCGGCGAATGCAATTCCCCGGTCAATAACAGAAGCGCCATAGGGCAGGCCGCGGACCGGTAACCCCATCACGTAAACCAGGTTTGTCAGGATATACAACACGCCTACCACCATCGTGCCCAGGATAACGCTCCGGGCAATGGTCTTCCTCGGGTTGATCACCTCCTCGGATGCAAAGGTGATGTTGTACCAGGCATCCGAAGAGAAGAGGGCCCCGACCATAGAGATGCCGATGGCTAAGACCAGGGCCGACCCGGTGATGGGAATGAAAGCGCCGTTTTCAAACCGCGCGGCGTCCCAGAAACCGGTCGACTGGAAAATACTATGACCGGCCTGACCGGCTATGTAGATACCCAGAGCAATCAGGATCAGCAGGATTAAAACTTTTGAATAGGTGAATACATTCTGTACCCGCTTTCCCTCCCGGATGCCCAGGGTATTGATCCACGTCAGGAAAAGGATGGAGGCAATAGTGACCAGCAAGGTTGTATGGATCTTAACAGGGCCTGCTTCAAACAATACATTTGCTTCAGATATCCACGGAATGATAACCCCGCTGAACTTGGCGAAAGCCATACCCACGGCGGCGATGATCCCGGTCTGGATAACCAGGAAAAGGGTCCAGCCGTACAAGAAACCAAACAGGGGAGAATAGGCTTCCCGCAGGTACACATACACGCCGCCGGAACGAGGCATCATGCCTGAGAGCTCACCGTAGCTGGCAGCGGCCATAATGGTCATGACCGCGGCAATGATCCAGACGACCAACAGCCATCCCGGAGCGCCGACATTTCGGGCAATATCTGCGCTGACGATGAATATCCCCGAACCGATCATCGACCCCATGGCGATGGCAGTCGCGTCGAAAAGGTTAAGTGATTTCCGGAACTGGCCTTCCTGTTTCATCTCAGAGATCGGCTTTCTTGATCTTCCGGGCAGCTTTCTCCCGTTTCATCTCATCCAGGTACTTCCGGGTTTCAAGCATCAGCACCGGGGCCAGCAGCAACAGCGCGATCAGGTTGGGGATCGTCATAAACGTGATGACGGCATCCACAAAGTGCCAGACCAGGTCGATACCCCAGATACAGCCGAAGAAAACAAACAAAATGTACAGGTAGTTATATGGGGTTACCGCCTTTTCACCCAGCAGGTAGATGGCAGC
>JAHYJL010000097.1 GCA_019429045.1 Bacteroidales bacterium | reverse complement strand
TCGGATCTGATCAATGGATACCAAATCAGGAGAGCAATGGTAATGCCTGGATAAACCTGCCAGAAGGGAAACATAAGTTCTGATGGTTCTTTGGCTGTAGCCTTTCAGCATCATCTGCTGAATGAGTCTTTCTCGTAATGGTGTCATGGCAATATGTTTTAAGATTTAACATACGGCCTTATACGAGACTGAAAGAAATTGGAAACTGATGCTAAACTACCGCCTCAGGCGGTTTAGTTCAACATCTGCGCAAACAAACTGGTGTTGATATTTTTAATCTATGCAGCTAACATTAGCTCCCTCCTCGATTTCCTGGAAGTTTTTGCTTCCGAAAATTCTAACGGACAGGTTTCCAACCCCGGGGTTGGAAACCCTATTTATAAAACTCAGCCACAACCCCCGCTATATAATCGACCTGGTGATCTTCCAGCTCGTAGTAGAATGGCAGCCGGATGATGGTTTCGAAATAGCGCCGGGCGTGGGGCAGGTCCCTGCCGTCATGCTTGTCTTTGTAGTATGGGCTGGAGTGTAGCGGGATGTAGTGGAATACGGCGTGGATGTGCTTCCTGGCGAGGTATTTCAGCAGCCGGTCACGTTCTTCGAGGCCGGCGGTGGTGATATAAAAGATATGCCCGTTGACAGTGGCATAGTCGGGCAGCCATGGCAGGCCGATCTTACCCTGGTCAGCCAGCGGCTTCAGTCGTTGATAATACCGGTGCCAGATCTCCCGCCGCCGTTTCTGGATCTTTTTGAGCTCCCGCAACTGGGCATACAGTATGGCGGAGATGACCTCCGACGGCAAAAAAGAAGAGCCGATGTCGACCCACTCGTACTGGCTGACCTCTCCCCGCTGAAAAGCCACCCGGTTGGTCCCCTTCTCCCAGATGATCTCAGCCCGTTCGATGAAGCTTTTGTCATTGATGGCCAGGCATCCCCCCTCACCCGACATAATGTTCTTGGTTTCATGGTAGGAAAAGGCTCCGAAGTGCCCAATGCTGCCGAGGGCTTTGCCGCGGTGAAACGAGTCGATGGAGTGGGCGGCATCCTCGATCACAAAAAGGTTATGTCGCCGGGCCAGCTCCATGATACGGTCCATATCGCAGGCTATGCCCGCATAATGCACCAGGGCAATCGCTCGTGTGCGTGGTGTGATCAGCTCCTCCAGCTTTTCAGCATCGATGTTGGGGTTCAGCGGGCCGCTATCGGCAAAGATAATTTTGGCACCTCGCAATACGAAGGCATTGGCGGTCGAAACAAAGGTGAAGGAGGGGATAATCACCTCGTCGCCCGGGCCAACGCGCGTCAGGATAGCCGCCATCTCCAGGGCATCGGTGCAGGAAGTGGTTAGGAGCGCCCTGCGGAAACCGTAGGCCTTTTCCAGCATCCGCTGGCATTTTCTTGTATAGAGGCCGTTGCCCGAGATTTGCCCCGCCCTGGCCGCCTTGATCATCGTATCGATCTCGTTACCGGTCAGATAGGGTCTGTTGAAAGGGATATGCATAGGAATGGGGAAATAATTTGCTAAATTATAGAAATTACTTTTCGATCTTTGCAGAAACCTTTGATTAGTTGCACCGGGCGATAAGAACCATAAAAATGATGATCATCCTGGCCGCTCTGGGGCTGGCCGGTAATCAGTGCGCCAAGCCGGGGGCGCCTACCGGGGGACCCAAGGATGAAACGCCGCCCAGGGTACTGATGGAAAACCCGCCGAACCATTCCATCCATTTCAATGCCAGAAAGGTCACTATCACCTTCGATGAGTTCATCACCCTCAAAGACCCCGTCAAAGAGATCTTCATCTCCCCGCCCATGCGAAACAAGCCTGTATTCAAAACCCAGGGCAAACGGGTAGTTATCGAATTCAAGGAAGATTTCAGGCCCGATGCCACCTATACCCTCAACTTCGGGAATGCCATCACCGACTTTACCGAAGGGAATGCGCTTGTGAATTACGAGTATGTCTTTTCCACCGGCGACCATATCGATTCCCTGTTTATCAGAGGCAGTGTACTCAATGCCTTTGACCATAAACCAGAGGAAGGGGTCATTGCAATGGTTTACACGAATGATAATGATACCCTGGCGCTCGATTCGCTGCCCCTGTATGTTCAGCCCATGAGCGCTTCCAGGACGATCAAGGACGGATCCTTCAGGATCAACAACCTCCCACCCGGCGAATATCTCCTCTTCGCCCTGCAGGACATGAACAACAATTACATTTTTGACCTGCCGAACGAAAAGATCGCATTCCTCGACAGCCTGGTTGTCATTGCACCGCCGGCGCCGGCACCTTTACCGGCGCCCGATTTTTTAGATACCGCCATGCAGGAACCTCCTGCCATTCAGATCGTCGATGATGAGAAATATATCATGTACCTGTTTGAAGAAAAGGATCCCGCCCAGAAACTGATCAGCAAGACATTGCTTAACAGCAACCATCTCCGTTACATCTTCCGCCGGCCGGCTGATTCGGTCGAAATCAGCCTGACCGGCTCTGACGAAGTGAAAGACAAATGGTATATCCCGGAATTCACCAGGATGAGGGATACCCTTGATTTGTACCTGTTACCGGGGCTTGCAGACACCATCCGCGTGGCTTTGAGCGCCGGCACCTACGTTACCGACACTACCCGTTTCATCCGGAGCAGGTCAATGCCAGAACCGCTTATGCGGCGCAGGGATGCCGGCAGCGACCGGATCAGGATCGCTTCCAACCTCAGGGGTGGGGTCTTTGACATCGATAAAGAGTTCCGGTTTATCTTTCCCCTGCCCGTCGTGGCATATGACAGCAGCAGGATAATCCTGGCATCTGAAAATGATACCCTCAGCCCGATGGTTTATTTCACCGACTCTATCCGAAGAACAGCAGTTGTGTACTACAAGTTTCAACCGGGAGAGTCATACAAGGTCACCGCCCTTGATTCGGCCTTTACTGACCTGGCCGGCAATGTGAACGACAGCACCCCGTTCAGTTTCAGGGTAAGGACAGTGACCGATTACGGCCAGCTTGTCATGAACATCATGCTTCCGGAGGAAACGGGACAGTATATTATCCAGCAGATGACCGACAAGGAGGTGATACTGCAGGAAAAGATCATCACCCATTCGGGGCCAGTGGCATTTGAGAACCTGATGCCTGGCACATATAAATTCAAGGCCATCGCCGACAGAAATGCCAATGGCATCTGGGATACAGGCAATTACAGACAAAAGATCCTGCCTGAATGGGTGGAATATATCCCAGCCCCTATTACGATCAGGGCAAACTGGGACCTGGCAGAGGAGTGGACAGTCAGAATAAAATGACTACTTCTCCTCGTTGCAGCGGTTGATGCAATCGAGGATCTCGGTAAGAACGTCGCTTTTCAGCGAATAAAATATCTTTTTCCCTTCGCGTTGCGACACCAGAACACCTTTGTTCTTCAAAATATTGAGATGGTGGGAAGCTGCCGCCTGCTCAATCTTCAATTTCTTATATATTTCCGTGACACTCATTCGATTACCGCTGTTCAGCATGTCAATAATCGCAATGCGCATCGGATGAGCCATCGCCCTCAGCTTACTGGAAGCTTTTTCAAGATTTTCGATCTGTAATTGAATTTTTCCCATGTCTTTGAATTTTTAGCAAAAATATAAAATTTACATACATTATCAATAAATATGTAAATATCTTTTGGTTAATTTATATTCAGTCTAAAAAGAGAGGTGTGAAAGCAAATGTATTACCATCAAAAAGACCTTTATCGCTAAGTTTCAGCTCAGGGATGACCAGGAGCGCCATGAATGAAAGGGTCATAAAAGGTGCGCGCAGGTGGCTACCCAGGCGGTGGGCCTCCAGGTCCAGTTGTTCGTAAGCCTTTGCTACTTCAAATCCATCGTCAGCCGACATCAGGCCCGCCACAGGCAATGGCAGGTGCAGCACGCGGTCTCCTTCAACACAGCAGATGCCACCCCTGGAAGCAACCAGTGTGTTGATAGCTTTGGCGATATCCGCATCTTTTACGCCGACAGCAATGATATTATGGCTGTCGTGCGCTACCGTCGAGGCGATGGCCCCCCTTTTCAATCCGAAGTTTCGCACGAAGGCAATGGCAGGCAGGGCAGACTGGTAACGGTTCATTACCACTATTTTCAATATATCATGCTCCGGGTCGCTTACCACATTACCGGCTTCCGCCCGCATGCTCTCATTCAGTCCATAGGTAATGAGCTGCCCTTCCAGCGCTTCGATCACCCTGATCCTGCTGCCTCCGGGTGAAATGGAAAGAGCGGAAACAGTCACCGGTTCGGTATGAAAACGGTTGACAGGCTCCTCCACAACAGAAGGAATGAGGGTTTTTCCGTTCGCAGCCACCAGGTTCCCGTCGATGTAGGTTTTTAATACCCGGAACGATGCCAGCTCACTAACTACAATGAAATCAGCAGGATCGCCCGGCTGCAGCAGTCCGGTATCGAGACCGTAATGCCTGACCGGGTTGAGGGTACAGGCCCTGATGACTGTCACAGGGTCGTAGCCCATGGCCAGGGCTCTTCTGACAATGTCATCGATATGTCTTTTTGCCAGGTCATCGGGATGCCGGTCGTCGGAACAGAACATGACCTGGTCAGGAAATATTTTCAGCAACGGAGCGAGCGTTTCGAAATTGCGGGCGGCGCTCCCCTCCCGGATGAGTATCTTCATTCCGAAACCTGCTTTTTCCATCGCTTCGTCCAGGCTGAAGCATTCGTGATCGGTCGAAATGCCTGCTTCGATATATTTCCGTGCATCCTCACCCCGCAGTCCCGGCGCATGCCCGTCAACCGGCTTGCCGTGAACGCGTGCCAGCCGGAGCTTGGCCATCACTGCAGGGTCTTCCGTCAATACTCCCGGAAAGTTCATCATCTCCGATAAATAATATATCTCATCCATCCCGAGCAGTTCATCGATCTCCTCCACGCCCAGCGCAGCACCCGACGTTTCAAATGGCGTGGCAGGGACACAGGATGATGCACCGAAATAAAACCTGAACGGCACCTTCCGGCCGTTGGCGATCATAAACTTAATCCCTTCAATGCCAAGTACATTGGCGATTTCATGGGGGTCCGAAACGGTCGCTACAGTTCCGTGCAACACAGCCAGGCGCGCAAATTCGGAGGGGATAAGCATGGAGCTTTCTATATGGATATGGGCATCGATCAGCCCGGGCATGATGAACATTGTCTCCGCTACCGCTTCTTCACGGACATCGATGATCTTCCCCCCGGCTACCAATATCGTCCCGGGGAAAATACGCCCCTCCACCACATCGACAATTCTTCCACTGATAGAAAATGTTTCGTCGGTCATAACCAAATTGATTTAGAATACGAAATTAAAGATTTTTATTGAGGAGTTTGTTGGCCAGCTGACCGCAGGCGGCGTCGATATCCTTGCCCCTGCTTCTGCGGATATTGACAACCAGGTTCTTCCGGTCAAGGTAATCCTTGAAAGCCTGTGTCCGCTCGGGACCAGAATCTTCAAATGGGGAATTTTCAACAGGGTTATATTGGATCAGGTTGATCTTGACGGGGAAACTTTTGCAGAATTCCGCCAGCGCTTTTGCATCGGAGGCGTTATCATTAAAATTCTTCAGCATGATATACTCCAGGGTGATGCGCGTACCGGTCTGCTGGTGGAAATATTTGATCGCTTCGGTCAGATCGCCCAAAGAATTCCGCAGGTTATAGGGGATGATCCTGTTCCTTTTCTCATTGATCGCTGAATGCAGCGACACAGCCAGGTTGAACCGCACCATGTCGTTGCCAAGCTGCCGGATCATGGGGGCGATACCCACTGTCGAAACGGTGATCCGCTGTGTCGACATGCCCATGCCTTCGGGACCGGTGATCTTTTCAATCGATTTCAGCACCTGGTGGTAGTTCAGCAACGGTTCTCCCATTCCCATGTATACAATGTGAGAAAGCGGGAAGTTGTATTCGATCCGGGCCGTCTCACCGATGATGGCCACCTGATCGAAAATCTCGTCGAATTCCAGGTTCCGGACATACCGGATCATGCCGGTGGCGCAGAACTTGCAGGCCAGGTTGCAGCCTACCTGGGAAGAGATGCAGGCGGTCATCCGGTCGCCCGACGGGATCAGCACTCCTTCGATGATATGCCCGTCATGCAGCCGGAACGACATTTTGATAGTCCCGTCTTCGCTCTTTTGGGTTGTGTTGACAGTAATAGCAGGAAAGGTGAAATGCTGAGATAACAACTCCCTTGTTTTCAGGGAAATGTCTGTCATCTCACCGAATGAACGGGCCGCTTTCTTCCACAGCCAGTCGTACACCTGCTGCGCCCGGTAGCGCTGTTCGCCCTGCTCCCGGAAAAAATCTTCCAGGCCGGCCAGTGTGAGGCTCCTGATATTCACGGTGGGCTGGCTCATGGCAGATCGTTTTTAAACACCGGGATCAATTCCAGGCCATGCTGCCGGTAGTAGTCGCGGGTCCGGCTGAAATCCCTGGAAATACCCAGCAGAAATCCTCCCCCGCCCGATCCGCAGAGCTTCATTTTGAAGTCATCCCTATGCAGTCCAGCCTCCCAGTGGAGCATCATGTGAACGGGGATCATTTCACGGAGTGATTCATATTGAAAAGCCGATAAATCGGACAGGTGAGCGAAGAAATCATCCATGGTTCCCTCCAGCAGCGATATGATGCATCCATCATTGGCCGGTATCATCACTTTATTTACCCGTTCCATGTATTCCTCTTCCCGGCACTTCTCCCTGAACAGGTTCACCAACGGTCCCGTTTTTCCGAGCACGCCGGTGTCCACCAGGAAAATAGAGCTGTTGCTGCCAAACTTCCCCCTTGGAATGCCGACGGTTTCGATCTGTTTCCGGTTGCGGATCAGTAAAGGGTGGCGGATATAACAGAGCAGGGGATCCAGCCCGGAACTGGTCCCGTGAAAATAGGACTCCATCTTTGCGAAGTTCTCCTTAAAAGCAGCGATTTCAGCTTCGGTAAATATGTTTCTTCCCTTCTGTCCGCTGCCGGCCTGGTATTCTTCATAGATCGCCGCCACCACTGCGCCGGAACTGCCAATTCCATAACCCTGCGGGATATTCGACTCAAAATAGAGCCCGCTGTCAATATCCTTTTCCAGCCTTTCCAGGTTAAATTTGAACCCGAAAGCCTGGTCATGGCGAAGTTCTTTTAAATAACCCAGGTAATCACGAAGATGGCGGTTGGACTCGACTGCAAATTCGTATTTGGTATATTGCTCGTCGTTGATAAAAGCCAGCGACCCGGAGAAGTGGGCATAGGGTATGGTGAGCGCCATAGAATTCCAGATAACGCCGTATTCTCCGAATAATATGATCTTTGCGTAAAAGACTGATGGCTTCATAATGAGTTCTGAGTTCTGAGTTCTGAGTTCTGAGTTCTGAGTTCTGAGTTCTGAGTTTTGAGTTTTGAGTTTTAATTCTTTGTCCTTAGCGCATGACAGGACCGTGGCCGATGTGGTCGTCGATCCACTGGCCGTTTTCCAGGTATTGTTTCAGTTCATCGTCGATCCATTGCCTGACGGCGGTTTCGTGTTTTCCAGGGTATAGCATATGGACATTCGGGCCGGCGTCGAGGGTGAAGCAGACCGGTACTCCTGTTTCTTTCCTGTAACGGCGTATCGCATTGATAATATGAATCGTACCTGGTTCAAAAAGTATGTAGGACTGTTCCGACGACATCATCATGGCGTGCAGGTTCAGCGCTTCCGTTTCGGTGATCCGGACAAATTCTTCCATATCGCCTGTTTGCATAGCTCCAGCCAGTTGCAACAGGTGATCATTCGCCATGCGATAGCGGGGCAGGGCATAGGGGTGCCCTTCCATCAGGGCATGGCCGCCGCGGCTGGATACCAGTTTCTCCCTGCTGCTGACAACCAGGATGGCGTCCCGTATATCCTGGAAAACGGGATGGACGGTAAAAGGAACCGGAACCGCGTATTCATCAGAGGTGCCCTCTATCTCTTTCATCTCGCCCCAGATGGTATAACCGCCATAGATAGAGCGGCAGGCGCTGCCGGAGGCCAGCCGCGACAGGCGTGAGGCAGTCCTGAAGAAATCCGCGCTGCCAGGCTCCGGCCCACCAAAGCTTGCAGACAAGGTAACCAGGCATAAACCCAGGGCGCTCATCCCCGAAGCAGAAGAGGCAATACCGGTGGAATGAGGAAAAGTGTTACGGCTCGACAAGACCAGGTGAAGATCGCTGAGAAAAGGCAATTCCTGCTTAATGGAATCAAGATATGCCGCGATCTTTTTTTCAAAATCGGGCTGCTTCCGGCCTTCAAACCAGAATTCAAGGCCCGGGCCTTTTTCATCCTGGCTACACGGCCTAAACTCGAGTGTCGTTTCGGTAAAGGCCCGGCTGAGCGTCATACTGAGAGAAGGATTGGCCGGTATCTGTACCGGCTTTTTGCCCCAGTATTTCACCAGGGCGATGTTGGAAGGGCTGCGCCAGCTGATCCTGCCCATTATATGTTGATCATTTTCTGCCATCGGCGAAAGTTAAGCAATTAACCGATTATAACACCAATTGTTCATATCCGAATACGACAGGCATGCCCTTCGACCTGAAATAATGCCTGATTTCTGTTTCGGGCATTTCTGACGCTACCATAACGAAATCGCCGCCCCAGGCCCCCAATGATTTGACCTCACCCTCAAAATCTGAAAAAAACTGCTGTTTCACCATGGGAAGTCCCAGCAACTGTGATAAAACCGCCTCATGCGCCCGCATCAAGGTTCGGAACTCATCCAATGTCGGGGCAACGGTTAAAGCATCCGTTAATTCCGACACTTCCCTGATGAATTTTTCATCTTTAAAGTCCCGGGCGCTGAATTGCTTAACACTTTCCTGAGAATCCTGCTTATGGCCAAGGTAAACAAAGAACAAGTGACCGGAGAAAGGAGGTTTAAAATTAACCGGGACCACCTCCGGCCGTTCATTCTCCAGCCGGTAAAGGATCGGTCCTACCGCCCGGGCGCAAAAAAGATCATAGCCAGAGCCCCGGAAGACTTTGCGGTACAATGTCCAGGGGTCAATATCAAGCCAGTCTGCCATATTGGAAACCAGCGATGAGCTGCTTCCAAGTCCCCACTCTATATCGAAATCTATCTCATGATATAACGTATGTCCCAGGGCGGTATCTTTCAGCTCCGGACGAAGTAATACGCAAACTTGCAATAAGTTAGAAATAAATTGAGCGGTATTATTATGACTGGTCTCCAGTACTTCGAAATCGTTCAGTCTGAATATTGCGGAAAACCAATCCCGTCCCTCAACTTTGGTTTTCCATTCAATGATACCGGGTGTATCAGCAGGAACGGCCGTCATTTGCTGCCCTCTTTTCAATGGCACGGCCAACGCCCTGGCGCCGTGCAGCACCAAATACTCTCCTGAAAGAAGCAGCTTGCCTTTTGAATAAAATACCCCGATTTTCAACTGTCAGCTTTTTACCTCCATGCTATGGGGAGTCCTGAGATTATTGATGAAATCCGTTACCGATTTAAAAGAGATTTTCTGGTGTTCAAAGTATTCGATGGCTTTCAGTTTTTCCTCCTGTGTGGCGGAATAGAAATTCAGGATATTGAAGAGGTGCATTTTCATATGACCGACCTGTATGCCCTTGGTAACGAGAGATCTGACTGCGCTGAAATTGTTGGCCAGTCCCGCTGATGCGGCGATCATCATGAGCTCCCTCGCAGAGGGCATTCCGAGCATTTCAAGGGAAAACTTCGCCATCGGGTGAAGTGATGTAAGCCCTCCTACCGTTCCGAGGGCCAGCGGTACATTCAGTTCATAGTGGAAGCGGTCGTTCTCCAGGCTGAGTTCTGTGAGACTCTGGTATTTCCCGTTGCGGGCGGCGTAAGTATGAGCCCCGGCTTCAATAGCCCTGAAATCATTGCCTGTAGCCAGTGCAATGGCATCGATCCCGTTAAAGATGCCCTTGTTATGTGTCGCGGCACGGTACTCGTCGATCTGTGCAATTTCCACCGCTTTCTGGAACTTCCAGGCAAATTTCTCAGGGACCATATCTTTATCCCCAATCTTCAAGTCCTTGATATCGCACTCGACATACACTTTTACCAGGCAATCAGGGGTATAGTTTGACAAAATAGCCATGATGACCTCGCAATCTTTTTCCTCTCCTTTGAAGCGTTTGTCTTTTAGCAGGAAATCCTTTAGCAGCCGGGCAAATTCTTCCAGAACCGAATTGATAAAATTTGCTCCCATGGAATCGACTGTTTCAAAAGAGGCCCTGATCTGGTAATAATCTTCAATCTTATCATTCATTTTGATCAGCCGGATGTCCAGTATGCCGCCACCCCTGCTCTCCATATTGACGGTGATCGGTTTGGTGCCTTTGATCAGCTCTTTCTTCAGATCGGGCATGGCATCCTCAAGTTTCTTCGGGTCGCCCTTCCAGATAAAGTGCACCTGTCCGATCTTTTCGGTAGAGACCACTTCGGCATGGAAACCGCCCCGTTCGGCCCAGAATTTGGCGCTGCTGGAGGCGGCGGCAATGACCGAGCTCTCCTCGATCACCATGGGCACCATGTAGTTTTTTCCGTTGATCAGAAAATTGGGGGCGATACCGAATGGGAAATAGAAATTCGAAAGGGTATTTTCACTGAACTCATCAAAGAGCGTTTGCTTTTTTGGATCGCTATGCCAATATGATTTCAGTTCCCTGAGAGCCTTTTCGGGGTAGTCAAAAAAACTGGCTACCAGCTCGAGCTTCTCCTCTTTGCTCATTTTGGAGAAACCATTGATGATGCCGGAGATGTTCATTTTTCAGATTCCTTAGTCATAAAATAGGCCTGTGCGAGTTTCAATCCTTCTATCTGGTATTCAACGAATTGTTGCAATTCCTCATAGGATTGGGCGGCAATTTTGAGAAATCCAGATGCCTGGCCATAAATGGCCGGGAGACGGCACCGGTTGATCAGGTAATAACCATCGAGGAAGGAGCGGATCCCCCCTGAAATGATGACCTGGCGGCATTCGATACCGCTTTCGTACTCTACGATATGGTTCACCATGTCGGTCATTTCCAGTGCGTCATGACCGATAAGGCTGACCGGTTCATAATATTGTTTTTTGAATTCGTCAGACCGGAGCAATTCCAGCTTTGCGAAGTTTGTCCCGCCATAAGCGGCAAATTCGACGGCCGCCAGCGGCAGCTCGAGCAACGCTTTCAGGCTGGCTGGCCCCATTCCCTGGC
>JAHYJL010000096.1 GCA_019429045.1 Bacteroidales bacterium | reverse complement strand
CGAGCAGCAACGGCCTGAAATAGAGCGCCGCGCCGGTGCCGTAAGGAGGCACATATTTCAGGTTCAGTTTCAGTGCCTTCATGATCGCCTCTTCAAAAAGTTCGTCGGGGACCTCAGCCATCATGATGCCACGGGCCGAAACACGGAACCGCTTCGCGTTCTCATTCCACCGAAAAACCCTGATGCTGCCATCTTTCCCGCGGAAAGCCTTCATCCCCTCAAATGCTTCCTGCCCGTAATGCAGGCAGGTCGCCGCAATATGAATATTCACATACTCCGATGAGGAGATCTCCACCTCACCCCACTTTCCATCCCGGTAATAGCACCTGACATTGTAGTCGGTCTTAAAATAACCGAACGGTAAACTGCCCCAGTCGATCTTTTCCATGTCCTGTTTTTTTCTGTTAATTAAATCTGGTTTATAAACGTGGCTAAAGTAGAAAATTTTCCTGAAATCCAAAAAAGCCCCCATTCTAAATTCATTATAAATAATAACACCCGGTCGGCAAGCGGTCAAAATGTCAGCCTCGTAGTCGGTTGGTACATCCTTTGATGGTCACCGTTAAAAAATCCAATAGTTATGCAAACGGGCAAGATCAATGTTCAGACGGAAAACATCTTTCCGATTATCAAAAAATTCCTCTATTCAGACCATGAAATATTCCTCCGGGAACTGGTATCAAATGCCGTCGATGCGACCCAGAAACTGAAAACGCTGGCCTCGGTCGGCACATACAAAGACGAACTGGGCGACCTGACAATCAAAGTCTCCGTGGATAAAAAAGCGGGGACGATCACCGTTTCGGACCGCGGCACCGGCATGACGGCGGAAGATGTGGACAAGTACATCAACCAGATCGCGTTTTCCAGCGCCGAGGAATTCGTCAAGAAATTCAAGACAAAGAGTGAAGCGGAGCGCAACGCCATCATCGGCCATTTCGGGCTGGGTTTCTATTCCTCCTTCATGGTGGCCGAAAAGGTGGAGATCTACACCAAAACCCACAAAAAAGGAGGAAGCACCAAAGCGGTGAAATGGGAATGCGACGGCAGTCCCGACTACACCATCACCGAAACCGACCGCAAGGAGCGCGGCACCGATGTCGTGGTTTACATCGATAAGGAGAACAAGGAATTTCTGGAAGAGCACCGCATCCTGGAGATCCTCCGCAAATACTCCCGCTTTCTTCCGGTACCGATCGAATTCGGAACTGAAAAAAAATGGGAAAAGGTACCGGGGGAAAAGGACGAGCATGGTAATGACAAGGAGGTGATGGTCGAGAAACCACGCATCATCAATAACACCGACCCTTTGTGGAAGAAAAAACCGGCTGATTGCACTGATGAAGATTATAAACATTTCTACCGGGAACTATACCCGATGACCTTTGAAGAACCGCTGTTCCATATCCATCTCAATGTTGATTACCCCTTCCACCTGACCGGCATTTTGTATTTCCCGAAGGTGAAGAAGAATGTCGAAATCCAGAAAAATAAGATCCAGTTGTATAGCAACCAGGTCTTTGTGACCGATTCGGTGGAAGGGATCGTGCCCGAATTCCTGACTTTACTGCACGGGGTGATCGATTCGCCCGATATCCCGCTGAATGTTTCACGTTCCTATCTCCAGAGCGATTCGAACGTGAAAAAGATTTCCGGGTACATCATGAAAAAGGTTTCTGAAAAGCTTGAAGGGCTGTTCAAAAAAGACCGCGAGGCTTTCGAGTCCAAGTGGGATGACATCAAGGTTTTTATCGAATACGGGATGATCAGCGAGGAAAAATTCTACGAGAAAGCTGAAAAATTTGCCCTGCTGAAGAATACCGAAGGGAAATATTTCACTTTCGAGGAGTACAAAAAGCTGGTAGAGCCCGCCCAGAAAGATACCGACAAAAAGCTGATCTATCTCTATGCGAATGACAGGGAGGAGCAGCACGGATTCATCCAGGCGGCCAGAGACAGGGGGTACGACGTATTGCTGCTGGACGGCATCCTGGACAATCATTTCATCAACACCCTGGAGCACAAATTCACCGATACGATGTTCCGCAGGGTTGACAGCGACACCATTGACAAGCTGATCAAAAAGGAGGAAAACAATATCTCCCGGCTCGATGATACACAGAAGGAAAAGCTGAAAGAAGTGATTGAAAAATACATAGATAAGCAGAAGTTCACGGTGGTTTTCGAAAACCTGGGCGAGCAGGAGGTGCCGTTCCAGGTGATACAGCCCGAGTTCATGCGCCGGATGAAGGACATATCGGCCCTGGGCGGCGGCAGAATGGGTATTGGCGATATGCCCGAGTTCTACAACCTGGCGGTGAATGTAAACCATCCGCTTATGCTGACGATCCTGAAAGAGGAGCAGGAGGAGAAGCAGCAAAAACTGGTCAGACAATTGTACGACCTGGCGCTGATCTCGCAGAACCTGCTGAAGGGTGAAAAGATGACCGCTTTCATCCGGCGGAGCATTGACATGGTACAATAACTTTTACCGGTCACGGGCGAAGGAGGGTCAATTATTCTTACCTTCGCCTGACCATTTAATAAACTCAACAAGATGAAAAAATCATTTATAGTGCTGATCGGGATTTTCCTGTTGATCGGCCTGATCGTGCTGATCGCTTTCCTGGCCTCTATCTCGACCTACAACAAGATGGTGCAATACGACGAAGCGGTCGCCGAATCATGGTCGCAGGTGGAGAATGTGTACCAGCGGCGGGCCGACCTGATCCCCAACCTGGTGAACACGGTGAAGGGCTATGCCGATTTTGAGCAGGAGACGCTGACCCGAGTGGTGGAGGCCCGCTCGAAGGCCACCGCGGTCAATATTTCACCGGAAAACCTTACCGAGCAATCGCTGGCGCAATTCCAGCAGGCGCAGGACGGATTGAGCTCGGCCCTGTCACGATTGCTCGTGGTCATCGAACGCTATCCCGACCTGAAAGCCAACCAGAACTTCCTGGACCTGCAGGCGCAACTGGAGGGCACGGAAAACCGGATCGCCACCGAGCGGCGCAGGTTTAACGAGATCACACGCGTTTATAACACTTACATCCGCAGGTTCCCGGCCAGGTTTTTCGCGGGTATTTTCGGGTTTGAGCAAAAGCCCTATTTCGAGGCAAAGGAAGGCGCCGATGAAGTCCCGGTGGTCAGTTTTGACTAAATCATTCGGATAAGATCAGAAAGGAAAGTCATGAAAACCGCAAAGGATTTTTTCACCAAAGAACAGAAAGAGGATATCCGGCAGGCTATCCTGAACGCCGAGCTGGACACCTCGGGCGAAATCCGTGTCCATATCGAGCTGACCTGCAGCGGCGACGTCATGGACCGGGCTGCCTACATCTTTGAAAAGCTGGGGATGCAAAAGACCGAACGCCGGAACGGCGTTTTGTTTTACCTGGCGGTGAAAAACCGCCGGTTTGCTGTGATCGGTGACAAAGGGATCAATGCCGCGGTACCTGACAGCTTCTGGAATGACCTCAAAACCCTCCTGCTGAACCACTTCCGGGAGGAAAAATTCACAGAGGGCCTGGCAGAAGGCATCACCATGGTCGGCCTCAAGATGAAAAAACATTTTCCTTACCAGACGGGAGATATCAATGAGTTACCGGATGAAATCAGCTTTGGGGAATAAAATCAGGCATGCACTTCAGGCTCTGGTTTTATTGGCGGTACTTTCGGCACCCTTGCAGCTCATCAGCCAGGATGTGCCCGAACCCCTGTACCCGCTCCGGCTGGTGAATGATTATGTCGGTCTTCTAAAGGAACCCCAGTATCAGCACCTTGAGCAAAAACTGCGGGCATATAACGATACGACTTCGACACAGATCGTCATCGTACTTGTGAGAACGCTGAATGGGATATCGAAGGAGGAATATGCCGACCGCATCGGGGAAAGATGGGGCGTCGGGCAGCATGACAAAGACAATGGGATTGTCGTGCTGGTAAAGCCCAAAATACGGGATAAACGAGGCGAAGCAAGGATTTCGGTGGCTTACGGCCTGGAGGGCGTGATCCCGGATGCCGTCGCCAACCGCATTGTCAACCACGAAATGATCCCCCATTTTCGCGAAGACGATTATTTTACAGGGCTCGATAAAGGGACCAGTATCCTGATGGCGCTTGCAGCAGGTGAATTCACCGCCGACGAATACAAGAAAAAGACGGAAGGCAGCGTTTTGGGGATCATCATACCTGTCCTGTTCATTTTAATGGTCATCTTTCTGATGAGCCGGAATTCCAACCGGCATTATACAACCGGCAGCCACGGCACCTCGCTCTGGACCGCCCTGTGGCTGGCATCGATGATGAGCAGCCGCGGACATGGCGGATCATGGGGCAATTTCAACTCCGGTAGCGGAAGCTTTGGAGGAGGAGGAGGATTCGGCGGTTTCGGCGGCGGATCGTTCGGCGGCGGTGGCGCCGGCGGAAGTTGGTGAGTTCTGAGTTCTGAGTTCTGAGTTTTGAGTTCTGAGTTCTGTAAAAAATACAAGACTTTTCTTTTCAAGTTAATTTATTTCTATTTTTATCCGTCGATTTAACCAGGGAGCGGAGCAATAGGTTATTTTGTTCTATTGACCTATTTATCAGTTAAATGGCATTAAATCATTCATACAGTATTAATAAATGTATTGATATGCATAGATATTTACGACGGATCTATCACAAAATTCTCCCCTCTTTTTTGCTAACCACGTTGTTCATTGGCAATGGAATTATAGCAGGCAATGCTTATTCCCAGACAACCGATCCAAAGCAATTATTCCAGGTTTGCGCTGCTTGCCATCATATTGGCAAAGGGAAGCTGATCGGTCCGGACCTTTATGGTGTTACGGAAAGGCACGACAGGGACTGGCTGATGCGGTTCATCCGTAATTCACAGGAGGTGATCGAATCGGGGGATGAATATGCCGTGAAATTATTTGAGGAGTATAACAAGATCCCCATGCCACCGGTTGATTATACCGATGAGCAGATCAACATTCTCATCGATTACATAGCGAACTTCGTTCCCTATAAACCGGAGGCGGTGGCTGCAGCCCCTGCTGTGGCTGAAACAGAAGCAGCAGATGATTTCTTTGCAGAGACAAAAAGCACCCGGCGGAACTATGGCACAACCTTTATCATCTCGCTGATCCTGTTACTGGCCGCTGCTTTCGACATGCTGGTCACCCGGCTGATCAAGGCCCGTTTTGTGAACTTCATTGTCATGCTGATCTCGGCATTTATCATGATCGAGATCACTGTTGTCGAAGCGCAAAATCTCGGACGTCAGAAAGACTACGAGCCCGATCAGCCTATCCTTTTCTCCCACAAGATACACGCCGGTGAGAATAAAATAGACTGCAAGTATTGCCACACCAGCGTGACCGAGAGCAAGCATGCCGGCATACCTCCGGTGAGCCTCTGCATGAACTGTCACAATGTGGTCCGTGAAGGGCGGCATACCGGCCGGACGGAAATCGACAAAATCTACCAGGCTATGGAAAGCGGCAGGCCCATCCAATGGGTGAGGGTGCACAACCTTCCCGATCATAGTTTTTTCAACCATGCTCAGCATGTGACTGTCGGCAAGATGGAATGTGAAAGCTGCCATGGCGATGTGAACAGCATGCACCGGATCCGGCAGGTACACGACCTCAGCATGGGCTGGTGCATTGAGTGTCACCGCAATACCGAGGTTCAGTTCCTCGACAACAACTATTACGAGAAATTCCGGAAATTCCATGAAGAATTGAAAGCGGGCACCCGCACCCGGGTGACTGTAGATGATGTAGGCGGAACGGAATGCTCGAAATGCCATTACTAATCAGTTATCAATCTCCCAAGCAAACAATACCGATACATGAAACAATACTGGCGAAGTATAGAAGAATACGAAAGCATACAGGAGCAGGGAAACAAGGGGAATCAGGACGATTCCCTGAAGGAAACACCGGATCATCATCACGATGAGCCTGGTGACAGCGATCTTGCCGGCAGTCACAGCCGGCGTGATTTTCTGAAGATGCTGGGGTTCGGCATCGGGTATGCCGGTCTCTTGTCGGGCTGCGAAATGCCCGTCAGGAAGGCCATCCCTTATTTGAACCAGCCCGAAGAGATCGTTCCGGGTGTTGCCAATTATTATGCCACTACATTTTATGATGGCCATGATTATTGCAGTATTTTGGTCAAGAACCGGGAAGGCAGGCCGATCAAGATCGAAGGGAATGTTTTATCGCCCGTCACCAAAGGGGGAACCCATGCCCGCGTGCAGGCCTCCATATTGAACCTGTACGATATGGCCAGGCTGAAAGAGCCGATGAAGAACAGTCAGGAGACCACCTGGGAAGCCATCGACGGGGAGGTCATTGCCAAATTGCAGGAAATCTCCACGGAAGGCGGCCGAGCGGTCATCCTGACACCGACGGTCATCAGCCCGTCGGCCCGTCATCTTTTGAAAGAATTCATGCTGAAATACCCGGGGACAGAATGGATCACTTACGATGCCATCTCCTCCTCCGCCATGCTCCAGGCGAATGAGATGAATTTCAAGCAGAAAGCGATTCCTGATTACCGCTTCGACCAGGCAGACCTGATCGTCGGTTTCAACGCCGATTTCCTGGGCAACTGGCTTTCCCCGGTGGAATACACCAAGCAATACACGAAGAAGAGATCACTGATGGACAGTAAGACGATGCCGAGGCATATCCAGTTTGAGTCTTACATGTCGCTGACCGGCAGCAATGCCGACTACCGTGTCCCGATCAAACCTTCGGAAGAGAGCATCATCCTGCTGAACCTATACAACCTGATCGCCAGTGCCAAAGGTGCCGATACTTATACTGTAAGCGAATCACCCATTGAAATCGGCAAACTGGCGGAGGAACTGCTGGCCAGTGAAGGCAAATCGCTGGTAGTTTGCGGCACCAACGACCTTCACAGCCAGCTGATCGTGAATGCCATCAACCACCTGCTGGGCAATTACGGCACTACCATCGACCTGGCCCGGCCATTACTGACCCAGCAAGGTTCGGATGATGAAATGGCAGCATTGGTTGACGATATGGTCCAGGGCAAAGTTTCGGGCCTGATCCTGTGCCAGGTCAACCCGGTTTACGATTACCCGGCAGCACAGCGCTTTGCCGATGGAATGAAGCAGATGAAACTGACTGTTTCGATCACCGAACGGCTGGACGAAACCGCAAGACTGGCGCATTATGTTTGCCCTGACAGCAACTATCTTGAATCGTGGAATGATTTTGAAGTGAAGAAAGGTTGTTACAGTATGGGGCAGCCTGTGATCAACAAGGTGTTCAACACCCGACAGGCCCAGGATAGCTTGCTGCGATGGATGGAGGATCAGGCCACATACAATGATTATATAGAGAATTACTGGGAAAAGAACATCTATCCCGGGCAAAGCAAATTCGACGGTTTCAGGGGCTTCCGGAATGAAGTGCTACATGACGGCATCTATGTTGACACATCGTCAGCAGGCGCACAGCCTTCCTTTTCATCCGTTGAACTCCAGGCCGGGATTGAACCGGAAGGAGAAGGCTTTGAGCTGGTTTTATATGAAAAAATATCCATCGGCGACGGGAAATATGCCAACAACCCCTGGCTGCAGGAGTTGCCTGATCCCGTCACCATGGCCACCTGGGATAATTACGTATGCATCCCTCCCGGCTATGCGAAAGAGAACCGTCTGAAGCTGGAGGATGTTGTTTTGATCAATGGAGACGTCGAATTGCCTGTACTGGTCCAACCCGGCCAGCCGGAGGGCACCATTGCCATTGCTGTAGGTTATGGGAGGTCGAATGCGGGAAAAGTGGCCAACGGGCTGGGCAAGAATGTTTATCCGTTGGCTGTCATCGCAGATGGCCACCGTAAGTTCTCAGGCCGCAAGGTGACGATGGAGCGGGTTTCCGGTAAAAGGTACCCGCTGGCGCTGACCCAGTCGCATCATACCATGGAGCAGCGCGCCCTGGCACGGGAAGCCACCCTCATGGAATATCTTGAGGCGCCGGATGCGGGCAATGAAATGCACATGGGTATCGTCGAGGAGAACCTGACCCTTTATGAGATCCCACAATATGAAGGATCACACTGGGGATTGGCCATCAACCTGAACGCCTGTATCGGTTGCGGCAACTGCGTGATCAGCTGCCAGGCGGAAAACAACGTCGCCGTGATCGGCAAGGAGCAGGTACGAAACCGCAGGATCATGCACTGGATCCGCATTGACCGCTACTATTCCGATGAGGCTGACAACCCGGAGGTGATCCGCATGCCTGTCATGTGTCAGCACTGTGACAATGCCCCCTGCGAGAATGTTTGCCCGGTGGCCGCCACGCCGCATAGCTCCGAAGGGCTGAATCAGATGGCCTATAACCGCTGCATCGGGACCCGCTACTGCGTCAACAATTGCCCTTACAAGGTCAGACGCTTCAACTGGTTTGAATATGCCGGCAACGAGAAGTTCGATTATAATTTGAACAACGATTACGGCAAGCTTGTGCTAAATCCTGATGTAACGGTCAGGTCAAGGGGTGTGGTAGAGAAATGCTCGTTCTGCGTGCAGCGGATCCAGGCGGCTAAATTGAATGCCAAGATGGAAAACCGCGGTATCATCGACGGGGAACTGAAAACGGCCTGCCAGCAATCCTGCCCGGGTGACGCCATCGTATTCGGCGATATGAACGATCCGAACAGCGAGATTAAAAAAATCCTGGATAACCCCAGGACTTACCAGTTGCTGGAACAATTGCACACGCTTCCATCTGTGAATTATATGACGAAAATATGGAACAAGGATAAGGAAGATAAGAAGGTCAATTACAGGCGGACAAGGTATGTGCCTCACAGTGTAAAACACGGAAAAAAACATTCTTAAAAAAAACATTATAAACGCTATTCTATGTATAAAACTTCTGTCAGGGGAATACTGATTCCGGGGAACAAGTCATACGGGCAGGTAGCCAATGACATCCTGCATCCTCTCGAAGCCAAATCCCCTCCCCCCTGGTGGTATATCGTGGCCAGTTTAGCCATCGGTATGACCGGTTTTGGAATATGGGGCATTTATACCACTGTTACGCAGGGAATTGGCACCTGGGGGGTCAATAACAATGTCGGATGGGGAATGGCAATCATCAGTTTTGTCTGGTGGATCGCTATCGGCCATGCCGGGACGGCCTTTTCGATCTTTCTGCTGATCATGCGGCAGCGGTGGCTGACGTCGATCACCCGCACGGCTGAAGCCATGACTGTGCTGGCAGTTATTTGCGCAGGCATTTTCCCCCTTCTGCACATGGGACGCATCTGGAACGGCTTTTTCATCCTGCCATACCCCAATACCCGCGGCCCGCTTTGGGATAACTTCAACTCACCTCTGTTCTGGGATGTGGCTGCCATTTCGACATACCTGATGACGTCGGCGGTGTTCTGGTATATCGGACTGATCCCCGACCTTGCCCTGGTAAGAGAAAGAGCGGTTTCCAAGGTGAAGAAAAGAGTTTACGCACTTTTAAGTTTCGGCTGGGTGGGAACAGCGCGGGGATGGCTCAGGCAGGAAACAGCAATCATTCTGATCGGCGGACTGGCTGCACCACTGGTCGTTTCGGTCCACTCCATCGTCTCCATGGACTTTGCCACATCCGTAATCCCTGGCTGGCACACGACCATCTTCCCCCCCTACTTTGTCATCGGCGCTATATTCTCCGGATTTGCCATGGTCATGACCCTCATGATCATTATCCGGCATGTTTTCAGATATAAGGATTATGTGACGCAGGCGCACCTGGATGCCATCGCCCGTATAATGGTCTTTATCAGCATGTTCATGGGGCTTGCCTATGCTACGGAACTCTTTATCGCCTGGTATTCCGCCGGTGAATACGAAATCTTCACTTTTATGAAGAACAGGGTTACCGGAACTTATACAATCGCATTCTGGATCATGATCACCTGCAATGCCATCATTCCGCAACTTTTCTGGTCGAAAAGGATCCGTAATAACCTGATGATCATGTTTGCCATTACAATAATTATCAATATCGGCATGTGGTTTGAGCGTTACGTGATCATTGTTACATCCATTTCAAAAGACTTTCTTCCATCAAGCTGGGCTTCTTACAGCCCGACAGTCGTGGAATGGGCAAACTACATCGGAACAATGGGAATATTCATCTTAGGGATTCTGCTCTTTTTCCGTTACGTGCCCATCATCGCAATGAGTGAAACCAAAGGCGTTCTCAAGGAAACCAGTAACATCGAGGAGGTAAAACATGGAAATCATTAATATCATCGGAATTTATAACGACCCTGATGACCTTATAAAAGGGGTCAAAAAGGTTAAGGAGGAGGGCATAGCCATTAAAAATATCTTCTCTCCTTTCCCGGTGCATGGCCTGCCTGAAATCCTTGGACTGGAAACAAGAATGCCGTTATTGACATTTCTTTACGGGGTTTTTGGGGCTTCCGTCACATTCGCATTTTTATACTGGACCTCCGTGGTCAGTTACCCGCTCAAATTTGGAGGAAAACCTCTCAACTCGTTGTCATTCATTATTATCATGTTCGTCCTCGTCATCTTTGTTTCGGTGCTCTTCACTTTCCTGACCTTCTTCATCAGGCAGAAGATCGGACCGGGAAAGAAAGCGGTGATGATTGACAAGCGGACGATAGATGACAAATTTGCCATCGTCATTGAGAAAGACCCGGCATTCACTATGGAACAGCTTATAAAAATCAGCAATATCCTGCGGGAAAACGGCGCCGTAGAGGTTAATGAGGAGATTCAGCCGGAAGGCTACAAAGAAGAAAGGGATGAATAATATGAGAATATCACGAATTTTAAAAATCCTTATCCTGCCGATGGTTATTTTGCTGGCAGTGTCCTGCAACCATGACCGCAATCATCCCGGGCGGGCCTTTATGGCTGATTTCGATATGTATTATGCAAAATCGTACGAACCGTATACGGCCAATCCTGTTTTTGCAGACAGCATCACCATGCAGGTTGCGCCTGCCGGAACGGTATCGAGGGGATTTATTCCCTATCCTTACATGGCGAAGTCTTTTGATGACCAGGTTTTAGCAGGCAAAGAACTGGCAAATCCGTTGGAAGCCACCGCGGAAGTGATCCAGGAAGGCAAAGCACACTATGAAATCTACTGTGCAATCTGTCATGGTGAAAAAGGTGACGGACAGGGCTATCTTTTTACCAGCAGGAAATTCACTGCACAGCCGACCTTCCTGATCGGCGACCTGGTGAAAAACAAGCAGGACGGAGAGATATACCATGTGATTACCGTCGGATCGCTTTCAGGGCTGATGGGTGCCCACGCATCCCAGGTCCGCCCCGAAAACAGGTGGAAGATCATCCATTATGTGAGGACATTAAGCAATTAAT
>JAHYJL010000095.1 GCA_019429045.1 Bacteroidales bacterium | reverse complement strand
TTAAAATTTGTTAAAAGCCCGCCGCCTCTCTTTTCAAAGATTCCATTTTTTAGTTCTTTTGCACCAAATTTTGGATGCATATGGACATTATCGTCGAAAATCTCACTAAAAAGTATGGCGCACAAAAGGCTGTAGACAACATCTCATTCAGGGTGAAGACCGGTGAGGTGCTTGGCTTCCTGGGCCCGAACGGCGCAGGGAAAACCACTACCATGAAGGCCATCACCACTTACCTGCTGCCCAATGCCGGTGACATCCGGGTCGGGCAGTTTTCGATTCACCAGCACGCCGACCAGATCAAACGGCACATTGGTTATCTGCCGGAGAACAATCCGCTTTACCAGGAAATGCCCGTCATCGATTACCTGAAGCATGTGGCTGAATTGCAGGGTATTGAAAAGTCAAAGATCCGGAATCGGATTCTGGAAATGGTGCGTGTCTGCGGACTGGAAGGCGAAAAGCACAAGCAGATCGGCGAGTTGTCGAAAGGTTATAAACAGCGCGTTGGCCTGGCCCAGGCCCTGATCCACGACCCCGAGGTGCTGATCCTCGACGAACCCACCGCCGGGCTTGACCCGAACCAGATCGTCGAGATCCGCGAGCTGATCAAAAAGATCGGCAAGGAGAAAACCGTCATCCTCAGCTCCCACATCCTGGCAGAGGTGGAAGCGACCTGCGACAGGATCCTCATCATCAGCAAAGGAAAGATCGTGGCGGACGGCACTAGTGAAGACCTCCGGAAAAGGGCCCATGGCAGGGAAATCCTGAAGGTTACCATTGAAGACAGCGAACCGAATGACATTTTCAAAGCCCTGCAATCACTTACCACCATCGAAGTGGTGGATTTCATCAGGCAGGAGAAACAGTCTTTCGAAATACAGAGCAAGGAGAACCAGTCTTCCCGGCGGAATATTTTCAACCTGTGTGTAGACAATGGGTGGACATTGACCGGTATGACTGTCATCGAAACCAAATTGGAAGATATTTTCAGAGAATTAACCATGAACTAAATCCGACGGGTATACCCGTTATCAACCGACGGGTTTACCCGTCGGTTTAGATTACGAAAAAAAGAAACCATGAAACAAATCTGGACAATCGCCAAACGGGAGCTGCGGTCATTCTTCGACTCCCTCATGGCGTACATCATGATGGCCGCTTTCCTCGGCTTCAGCGGGTTTTTCACCTGGATATTCGGCGCCGACATTTTCTTTGTCAAACAGGCCAGCCTGCAGGTTTTCTTCAGTATAGCTTACTGGACATTGTTCTTCTTCATCCCTGCTATTACGATGCGGCTCTTCGCGGAAGAGAACAGGTCAGGTACCATAGAGTTGCTGCTTACCAGGCCGGTGACCGATTGGCAGGTGATCATCGGCAAGTTCACCGCAACACTTTTACTGATCATCATCGCCCTGGCGCTGACCCTGCCCTATTACATTACTGTCAGCACATTGGGTTCGCTGGATCACGGCAGCGTCATCACCGGTTATCTCGGACTAATCCTGATCAGTTGTGCATATATCAGCATCGGCCTGTTTGCCAGCAGCCTCTCCAGCAACCAGATTGTGGCTTACATGGTGGCCCTGGTCATCGGGATATTCTTCCATATCATCTTCGACCTGCTGGCTAGCAGTTTCTCCGGATGGATCGGGCAGGTAATCAGCTACCTGAGTATTTCGGAGCACTTCGGGTCCATCTCCAGGGGCGTCGTCGACTCCAGGGACCTGATATTCTTCCTGTCTTTGACCTTTATCGGGCTGATCCTGACAGAGATGAACCTGCTGAAAAGAAGAATTGCATAACAGAAGCGTGTAAACCTGAGAAATCGTCAGATTATGAGAACCAAAGGCAAAAAATCATACACCTCCCAGGTCCTGCTGATCACCGGTATCATCATCCTTATCAATATCCTGGCCGAGCAATTCTATTTCAGGCTCGACCTGACAGCCGATAAAAGATATACGCTCAGCAAGGCCACAAAAATCATCCTCCGGTCGCTCGATGAACCGGTTACCATCACAGCCTATTTCACACAGGACCTCCCGCCCCAGCTGACCAAAGCCAGGAAAGACTTCAGGGACATACTGGTTGAATACGCCAACCTGGCTAACGGTAACCTGGTTTACGAGTTTATCGACCCGGGCAACGACCAGGAAATAGAGAGAAAAGCAATACAGGAGGGCATCATGCCTACGATCGTCAACGTCAGGGAAAAGAACCAGATGACCCAGAAAAGGGCATTCCTGGGAGCGGTGATAAAAATGGGAAGCGATAAGGAAATTATTCCGATCGTCCAGACCGGTACCGCCATGGAATACGAACTTTCCAGGTCCATTAAAAAACTATCGGTTACCAACAAACCGCTGGTGGGCTATATGCAGGGGCATGGTGAGCCGCCGGCCACAGCCCTGCAGCAGGTCATGGCTTCCCTGGGTGTGTTGTATGAGATCAGGAATGTTTTTCTTGATGAGACGGACCAGAATCTCCTGCTTTATGAGACCATGATCATCGTGGCCCCATTAGACACATTTCCACAGGAGCACCTGAAGCGGCTTGACGAATACCTGGCCATGGGCGGCAACCTGTTCGTTGCCTATAACCGGGTAGCAGGTGATTTCACGACCATCAGCGGAAACTCTGTTTATACGGGGCTGGAAGACTGGCTCAGCGGAAAAGGTATCTTTATTGAAAATAACTTTCTGGTGGATGCCACCTGTGGCTCTATCGGCGTGCAGCAACAATCCGGCGTGATGAGCTTTACCACCAATGTCAGCTTCCCATATATTCCTGTCATCCATTCATTTGCCGACCACCCTGTCACCAAAGGACTTGAGCAGGTGCTGCTTCCCTTTGCCAGCACCATTCAATTTACCGGGGATACCACGGTAACCTATACGCCCATCGCTTTCTCATCCTCCAAATCGGGCACCCAGCAGCCGCCCGTATTTTTCGATGTGAACAAACGCTGGACCGACAGCGATTTTCCGCTTAGCGGGCTGACTGTTGCCGCTGTCCTGACCGGTAAAATCTCCGGTGAAGCCGATGCAAGGATCATCGTAGTGGGGGACGGCGATTTCCCGATCAGTGGTGAAGGTCCCCGTCCGCAGCAACTGCAGCCAGATAACGTCAACCTGATGGTCAACGCCATCGACTGGCTATCCGACGAAACAGGACTGATTGACCTGCGCACGAAAGCCATAACGGCAAGGCCGCTTCGCGACCTGGAGGATGGAAGGGCATTGTTCCTGAAATGGCTGAATTTTCTACTTCCCATATTCCTGGTGGTCGCCTACGGGATTTTCAGAAACCAGATGAACAGAAGAATAAGAATAAAAAGAATGGAGGAAGGATATGTTTAAAAAACTCAGCTCCGGCATATTGATCATCTTCCTGATCATTTTAATGGCAATCTACCTTATCGTCCGTTTTTCCGGACCAAAAGACAGGACGTTCAGGGATAAAGCCGTCAGCTTTGATCCTGCCTCCATTACACAGATGCTGATCGACAATCCCGGGCAGGACGAAGTGATCGACCTGCAATTTACAGGCAGCCGGTGGGAATTGCATAGCAAAGGAAAGGTATATGAAGCCGATTCAAATGTGATAAAAACAATCATCAGCCAGCTCAGTGATTTACCCACAAAACAATATGCCGGCAGGGGGCCCGATGCCTGGGAAAAACATGAAGTAACCGACGAAACCGCTCCATTGGTTACGATGAAATCAGGAGACAAGACTGTCGCCAGTATCTATATCGGGAAATTCACTTTCACCATGCCAAAGGAACAACAGCAGCAATTCCGGCAGCAGCAAGGTGATATGACTTCATATGTCCGCCTGGGGGGAGAAGATGAAGTTTACGCCGTTGATGGGGTCCTCAGGATAAACTTCAACCGCGAAGCCGATGAATACCGGAACAAAACCCTTTCAAACCTCAACCCGGATGATATTACCCGGATGATCTTTGAAAAAATGGGAACTTCCATTACACTGGAACTGGTTGAGGGCAATTGGCTGCTTGACGGGATGCCGGCCGATTCGGCAAGCGTGGTGTCATATCGGTCAACCCTGGCCCGGTTAAGCGGAAATAAGTTCGTGGAGGAAAACATTTTACAAGGGCCCCCGGATCAGTCGCTGCGCCTGGAAGGGAACAACTTTTCCCCGGTGACAATCAGCGCTTACCCGGTGGCTGATACCAATATTCACTATGTGATCACCTCATCCCAGAACCCCGGCGCCTATTTCAACGGAAAGGAAACAGATTTATACAACAGGACATTCAAACAACCCCACGAACTCCTCCCCAACCCACAATAAACAAGAAACAAAAAACAAGAAACACTCAATCTACATTTTCTCCGGCACACTGATGCCCAGCAATCCCATCGCACGCCTGAGCACATCACCTGTGAAAGAAGACAGTGCCAGTCTGAGCACAAGTTTATTCTGATCCTTTTCCCTTAAAACAGGTATCTCCTGGTAGAACTGGTTGTATTCTCTGGCCAGCTCATAACAATAATTAGCAATTATCGCCGGGCTGAGGTTTTTTCCAGCTTCGGCCACAATACCCGGAAAGTCATTCAAAAGCCGGAGTACCTCTTTTTCTTTCGGATGCAACTCGACAGGTTGATCAGTTTTCAAATCAGTACCGGAAAATCCTTTAGCGGCAGCTTTTCTCAGTAGCGACCTGATCCTGGCGTGCGTATACTGGATGAACGGTCCTGTATTGCCATTGAAATCGATGGATTCTTCAGGGTTGAAGAGCATGTTTTTTCTGGGATCTACCTTGAGGATGAAATACTTCAGGGCACCCATGCCCAGCATCTCGAACAATTCCTGCCACTCGTGATCGTCGGGATTATCCAGCTTGCCCAGCGCTGCAGTGGTCTTTTTGGCTGTCTGATACATCTCATCCATCAAATCATCGGCATCTACGACTGTTCCTTCGCGTGATTTCATCTTACCCTGCGGAAGTTCCACCATCCCGTAGGAAACATGCACGATCCGATCCGCCCACTCCCTGCCCAGCATTTTCAGCACGACCTTCAGGACATCAAAATGATAAATCTGTTCATTTCCAACCACATACAATAGTTGACCGGGGTTGAATTCGTCAAAGCGCAACTGGGCCGTCCCCAGGTCCTGTGTTATATAAACCGAGGTGCCATCAGACCTGAGCAATAGTTTTTCATCCATGTTATTCGCACCCAGATCAACCCAAACCGATCCGTCATCTTTCTTAAAAAAAGCCCCCTTTTCAACACCCTCATTCACCAATTCCTTTCCTAAAAGATAGGTATCAGACTCATAATATATCTTATCAAAGGTTATCCCCAACCGGCGGTAGGTCTGATCAAAGCCTTCATAGACCCATTGATTCATGGTATGCCACAGCTCCCTTACACCGGTTTCGCCCTCTTCCCATCGGTTCAGCAGTTCCAGCGCTTCCCTTGTCAGCGGGGATTGCCGGTAGGCCTCCTCTTCCGTCAGGCCGGCTGCCACCAACCCTTCTCTTTCCTTTTTTGCTGCCTGCTCATACTGCACATATAACTGCCCGACGAACTTATCGCCCTTTATCCCCGCGAAAGAGGGGATCTCCTCAGGGTGCCATTTCTTGTACGCCAGCATCGTCTTGCAAATATGTATCCCCCTGTCATTGACCAGGTTGACCCGATAAACCCTTTTACCGTTTGCTTTGAGGATCTCCGACAGGGCCCAGCCAATCAGGTTGTTCCGGACATGCCCAAGATGCAAGGGCTTATTCGTGTTTGGAGAAGAATATTCTACTACAACTGGTTGATTTTCATCGACCGGAATAAAACCATAATCAGGTAAACAAAAATGATCCGTCAGAAATTCAATCCAGTATTCATTTCGAATGGTAAGATTTAAAAAGCCCTTAATCACATTGTACGATGAAATAAATGAAATATCTTCAAGAAGATAACTACCTAATTCATCGCCTGTTGTTTCCGGTGATTTTTTCGAGAAGCGTACCAATGAAAAAATGATCACGGTAAAATCACCTTCAAAGTCGGGTTTTGTTTTCTGCACAACCACCGACGACGGGTCGATCTTCCCGCCATACAATTGATTCACAGCTTTGGTCGCTGACCAGGCAATTATTCTTTCTATCATTACTCTTCAAAACAAGGCACCAAAAATAACGATTTATCGGCAGAATTTTCAGTGTGGCCCCTATTCTATTCGTTGTCAATATCCTTTCATAAATTATCAATTGGCCCGATTTCCCATTTCAGTATAAAATCCTACCTTTGCCAAAATTGTAATAATCATTCACTAAACCATAAAAAAGCTGACATAATGAAGAAAAACGTGATCATTATCGGAGCTGCAGGAAGAGACTTTCACAATTTCAACACTTTTTTTCGCGGCAATGAGGCGTACAACGTAGTAGCATTTACCGCAGCCCAGATTCCTGACATCGATGGAAGGAAATACCCGGCAGCGCTGGCAGGCAACTTTTACCCGGAAGGCATCCCCATTTATACCGAAGGTGACCTCCCCCGGCTGATCAGGGAGCTGAAGGCGGATATTTGCGTTTTTTCATACAGTGATGTGACTTACAATAAAGTGATGGCTGTCAGCGCCATTGTCAATACCGCCGGCGCCAATTTCATGCTGCTGGGACCGAAAGATACCATGGTGAAGTCCACCAAACCGGTCATCACTGTCGGCGCTGTACGCACCGGTTGCGGCAAAAGCCAGACATCCCGGAGGATAATAGAAATATTGATGGCCAAAGGGTTGAAAGTGGTGGCGGTGCGCCACCCCATGCCTTATGGAAACCTGGTCGAACAGAAGGTGCAACGCTTTGCCACGCTGGATGACCTGGTCAAACACAAATGCACCGTGGAAGAAATGGAAGAATATGAACCGCATGTGGTTCGCGGAAATGTCATTTATGCGGGTGTGGATTATGAAGCGATTCTCAGGGCTGCCGAGAATGACCCCGACGGTTGCGACATCATCCTTTGGGACGGCGGCAATAATGACTTCCCCTTCTACAAACCTGATCTGAACTTCACCGTTGTGGACCCCCACCGGCCCGGGCACGAACTGACCTATTATCCGGGAGAAGTGACCCTGCGCCTGGCCGATGTGGTGATTATCAATAAAATCGACACAGCACCACCCGAAGGCATACAAACCGTCAGGGAAAACATTGCCAAAGTGAATCCCAAAGCCGTTGTGGTAGACGGTGCATCCCCGATCAAGGTTGATAACCCGGCTGTGATCCGAGGAAAAAGAGTACTGGTGATCGAAGATGGCCCGACCCTCACCCACGGCGAAATGAAGATCGGCGCCGGTACGGTGGCTGCGCAAAAATACGGTGCCGCCGAAATGGTGGACCCCAGGCCATTTACAGTAGGGAAGCTTACCAAAACCTTTGAAATTTATCCCGGTATCGGCACCCTCTTGCCCGCTATGGGCTATGGCAAGCAACAACTGAAAGACCTCGAGGCCACGATCAACAACACCGACTGCGACTCGGTTGTGATCGGCACTCCCATCGACCTGAACCGCATCATCAAAATCAACAAGCCCAATACAAGGGTCTATTATGACCTGCAGGAGATCGGCGATCCGAACCTGGAGGATATCCTCGGGGAGTTTCTGAAGAAAAAAGGTATCAAGTGATGATCAGTATGAAAAATAAAAGCCTTGTTTCTATTGATGATTACACCAGGGAAGAGCAACTGAAAATCCTGGACCTGGCAGAGGGTTTTGAGAAAAAACCAGTCCAGGATATACTGAAAGGCTTTGTTGTAGCCACACTGTTTTTTGAACCCTCGACCCGCACCCGCCTGAGCTTTGAAAGCGCTGCCTCACGCCTGGGAGCACAGGTGATCGGATTTTCAGAAGCCTCCACATCCAGCGTTTCCAAAGGAGAATCGCTGAATGACACCATCCTGACCGTGAGCAAGTATGCCGATATCATCGTGATGCGGCATCCCCGCGAAGGAAGCGCCCGGTATGCCAGCGAGGTCAGCCCCGTGCCAGTCATCAACGCCGGCGACGGCGCCAACCAGCACCCCACGCAAACCCTTCTGGATATGTACTCTATCCGCAAAACCCAGGGTACGCTGAATAATCTTCAGGTCGCTTTTGTCGGCGACTTGAAATATGGTCGCACGGTACATTCCCTGACCTTCGCCCTCTGCAATTTCAACGCAACGTTCCACCTGGTTTCCCCCGAAGATCTCAAACTTCCCAGCTATGTGAAGCAAAAGATTAAAGATAACAAGCTGGAATATTACCAGTACACGGATATGAATGAGGTCATTCCCAAAGCCGATATCCTCTACATGACCCGGATCCAGAAAGAAAGGTTTTCCGATCCCATTGAGTATGAACGGGTAAAGAACGCTTATATCCTCCGAAATGAAATGCTGCAGGATGCCAAAAACACCATGCGCGTGTTGCATCCACTGCCCAGGGTGAATGAAATTGAGACAGATGTCGATCATAACGCCAAAGCATACTATTTCGACCAGGCACAAAACGGAGTTTACGTGAGACAGGCATTGCTCGCATCAATCCTTGGCGTCATTTAAACATTATCAATACAAAAATCTTCTAACTTCTATCTTCTAACTTCTATTTTCTAAGAAAAACACCATGGAAGAATCAAAAACCAGGAAAGAATTACAGGTTTCCGCCATCGAAAACGGAACGGTGATCGACCATATCCCTGCCAAAAGCGTGTTCCAGGTGGTCAAGTTGCTGGGGCTGGAGAATTGCAAAGAGCAAATCCTCTTTGGCACAAACCTGGAAAGCAAGAAGTTCGGCAAAAAGGGAATTGTCAAAGTAGCCAACCGCTTTTTCGAAAGCGACGAAATCAACAAAATCACACTCGCTGCCCCATCGGCAACCCTTATCGTGATCAGGAACTACCAGGTCGTGGAGAAGAAGAAAGTTGAAATTCCTGATCATATCAGAAAATATGTGCGCTGTGTCAATCCCAATTGCATCACCAACCACGAGAAAATCCCCACAAAATTCCTGGTGATCGACAAAGAAGACATCCGGCTGCAATGCCATTATTGTGAAAAAGTGACCGATAAAAACAATCTGTTCTTCATTTAACTTATCAGGCTAACCAGCTAATTCCCATTCAATTGAAAAAGAAAAACAATAAGAAAGAAAATATTTCTTCTGTCAAGGCCAATGGGACCAGATCTGACAAATCCCCCAAACCCTTGTTCAGCAAAGAACTGCTTCTGAAGCTCCTGCCGCTGATCAAAGCTTTCGCGTTGTGGTTCATCCTGGTTATGATCATACATATACCAGGCATCAAAGATGCATTCAGGGAGATGATCGTCGGATTAACGACCAGCTCAACGGTGATGATGGGGAAGTTGTTTTTTCTCCCGATAAAAAGGTTAGGATTTGCGACCATCATGGTCAATAATTTCACCATGCAGATCATAGTCGAATGTACCGCGTATAATTTTTATCTCTTCGCCATAGCGCTGTCCGTCTTTGCCAACTGGAAAATCAAACACAAGCTGATCAATTTCCTGATCTTTGTCCTGATCATTTTCCTGACCAATAATCTCCGTTTTTTTGCCATGGGATACGTAGGCCGGTATTACCCTGAATTATTCGATACAACACATGATTACATCTGGAATATCCTTTTCGGGTTCATGATCTTTGGTGTCTGGGCTTGGCGTGACAGGGTGAATAATCCCGATTTCCAGCCAAAAGAGCCACAGCCATGAAACAAAATATGCTGATCAATATCCTGATCGTGGTCGTCGCTTCCATGCTGCTGCTGATCTTGTGGTTCAGGGGACTGGACCTGTTTTATGCGCAGACATTGAAGCTCGGGGCCAACATTGCCCTGCTGTTTTCTTCCGACACCTCGGTAGCTGTTAAAGTAGTCGAAGGTACTCCTGCATTTATCGTGGAAACCGTTGTCGGAGGCAGGAAAGGATCCTATCCGCAGAAAGCCAACCTGATCCTTCTGCCCGTTATCATGATACTGACCTGGCAAATCCTCCTGTTCTTCAATTTACCGTTCAGGCAGGCTTTCCGCACCGCGTGGCAGAATATTCTCATCTTTTACATCATCCAGGTCATCTATGTCGTTCTTTTATCATCATACTATAATTCCTCCACGGTCAAATACATTTATGACCTGCTGATGGACAGTTTTTATATTATCGCATTGTTCCTGATCGTCAAAGACGCGTTCCGGTACGACCTGTTCAGGAGGGCAAAGGGATCACATGCCAACCTACATCAAAAGACTGATTGAAGAAGGCGAGCACCAGATGCTGGACTTCAAGTTCGAGGTATCCGATTTCAGCAAGATAGCCCGGACGCTGGTTGCTTTTGCCAACACTGATGGAGGCAGGCTGCTCATCGGGGTGAAGGATAACGGGTCCATTGCCGGGGTTAGGTCGGAAGAGGAATATTTCATGCTGGAAGGCGCCGCCAGCCTGTATTGCAAGCCAGAGGTCAGCTTCAGCATAAAGGAGTGGCAGGTGGAGGGGAAGAAGGTGCTGGAGGCAATTATCGGCCCTGGGAGGGAAAAGCCTTACATGGCCAAAGATAGTGACGGAAAGTGGGTAGCCTATATCAGGCAGGACGACCGGAATTTCAGGGCCAGCAGTATCCAGTTGAAGGTATGGGAGCAGCGGCGCCGCGGAAAGGGCACCCTGGTACGTTACAGGGAAGCCGAGAAAGCCCTTCTGACCTGGTTCAAAAAGCATCAAAAGATCACTCCTCATAAATTCCGGCAGATAGCCGGTATAACAGGTTTACAAGCTGAACGGACGCTGGTCAGTTTCATCATGCTGGGCATCATTCAGCTGGAGTACACTGAAAGTGAGATGTTTATAACTCTAACAGATAATTACGCCGCCAGGTTGTCGATGAAATAATAGCATGTATAAGGTATCCTTGGGTTATAAACAATTGTTAATATTTCCATATTTATTTTTTTCATACTGGTCTTGTGCATTCAAAAAACTTTTTACCTTTGCACCCTCTTTTGAAATTCGTTCTTTAGAAAAACCTGAAAAGACTTGCAAAATGGGGAAAATTGTATTATATTAGTGCCCCGTTTTTCGGAAAGCAAACTTTTTAACAATTTTTCAAAAAAAGTTTTGCAGGTAAAAAAAAGGTTATATCTTTGCAGCCCTTTTGCTTTTTTCGAGTATAAGGGAAAAAGAGAAAGTTCTTTGAAAAGATTGAAGCAAGCCTAGCGGAAGCAAATGCTCCAAAATTAGAACTCCAAATTGGTGAAGTAGCAGATCCAGGAAATTACAAATTCATTATTACAATGAAGAGTTTGATCCTGGCTCAGGATGAACGCTAGCGGCAGGCTTAATACATGCAAGTCGAACGGTAAGGTCTCTTCGGAGATACACGAGTGGCGCACGGGTGCGTAACGCGTATGCAACCTACCATTGACTGGGAAATAGCTCCGAGAAATCGGGATTAATGTCCCATATTATTCTTTGAAAGCATTTTTGAAGAATGAAAGCTCCGGCGGTCGATGATGGGCATGCGTGACATTAGCTAGTTGGTGAGGTAACG
>JAHYJL010000094.1 GCA_019429045.1 Bacteroidales bacterium | reverse complement strand
CACGTGGAACATTTAATGCGCTGATTATCTGTATCTTACAATAATGTTGATAAATTTTTAACATATTGTTATTCAGCATGTTATAACTACGACTTATGAACAATTTTGATTGTGAAAACAATTCTCTGTTTTTGCCTAATAACCTTTTTAGACTGGACTCAATAATGTTTAATGTTAAATGCTTAATGAGTAATGAGTAATGATTTAATACACTAATTTTTAATGAGTTAATTATAAATGATATCGGTAATCTGAACGTCCGGAGAAAACAATCATTAGGTACAAAGCAATGAGCCATAAGCATTCATCCATTACTAATTATGCATTATGCATTATTACATTACGCATTACTCATTAAACATTAAACATTAAACATTAAGCATTATTTCATTAACAACATTTCTTGCTCCCTCGTAAATCTGCACGATCGTCGCATCAAGCATATAGCAAGGCGTAGTGAAGATCTTGTTCTTCTTATCCACCGTCACCTCTCCGTGGGTAGTTTTCACATGCTTTCCGCCCATTTTCTCGATGGCCTGCGCGGTGCCGGAGTCCTGGCCGATGGTGACCTCCACGTTGCCGAGGATCTTCGCGATCAACGCCGGGGCAATGCAAAGGGCGCCGATCGGTTTGCCGGCGGCGTGCATGGCCTTGACGGCTTTCTCCACGTCAGGGTTCACTTTCGCATCAGGTCCGTGGAATGCCACGGTGGAGAGGTTCTTGGCCGCTCCGAACCCGCCCGGGAATATGAGGGCGTCGAATCCCGAAGGACTGAACTCACTCAGCGGTTTGATCTTCCCGCGGGCGATGCGCGCTGATTCGACCAGCACATTCCGCTTCTCCGGCATCTCCTGGCCTGTCAGGTGATTGATCACATGATGCTGCTCCATATCGGGGGCAAAGATTTCATACATGGCGCCCTGTTGGGCAATGGCCAATAAAGTAAGGGTGGCCTCGTGAATCTCCGCTCCATCATATACGCCACATCCTGATAAAACAACTGCGAATTTTTTCATGGGTTTAGTTTTTGGATAAAAATAATGAAAATTTTTTAACTGAGATGAGATCTCAATTGAACGGGATGGAGTCCCTGCCATGAAGGATGGAGTCCCTGTGAAAATTTATAAATTTGCAGCTGCATGCACCAAGCCGATTTTATCTCAATTCTATCCATGGGCAGCGAAAGGGCCGTCGCCGACCTGGCCGTCGCCATGCTGGAGAGTTCACCCGGTTCATTCAGCGATATGCTGCATCTTTGCTTCCTGGAGCAATACCCCCGCGAAACCCCGGGCGTCAGGATATTCGCCATGGAGGTGGTCTTTCTGATCGGTAGAAAAGAGCCCGATTTGCTGAGAGAACTTACAGCCTGCCTCGAAATCCTCGATGAGGAAAAGATCCCCTCCCTGCAAGCCAGGATCAGCATGCTGAGAGTGAAGCTGAAATAATTGGTGTTTGACTCCCATTTCCTGATACCCTAATCAATCGCCCTTCGCCCATCGCCCTTTGCCCATGTGAATATCAGAACTGGAAAATAGGACTTACTAAATTACATGTTCACATGGGCGATGGGGGATGGGCGATGTTCGATATAATAAATGCAACGCGCCCAGTCCTCGCTCGTCAATTCCCTGATCCTTTCGAGCTCCCCGGGAGGGATCAGCGGCTCATTTCCCAGCCAGGACGACGGTACCAGCAAACCGCTGTAAAGGACCAGATAACGGTAGAGCAGGTGGGGTATCCGCTGAAAGAATTTAAGCACGGGCACCTTTGTGTAACGGGGCTCGTGAATGTTCAGCCGGCGGTTGACAAGTTGCATCCAGCGGATCTGCTTCTCAGCGTAGGAGGTGTGCCGCCGCTCCAGCCGGATGTCATTTTTATCATAAACGGCATGGCAGTAAGCTGCCATCTTATCGATAAATTCCCAGGGCGATTTCTGCAGTTCATCGTAAATCAATACCAGCGGTTCATTCGAAAAACATTCTTTCAGGATCTCAATCTTCTGGTAAAATGCCAGGCTTTCCATTCCAAAATGCCCCTGGTC
This sequence comes from Bacteroidales bacterium, assembly GCA_019429045.1. Lineage (GTDB taxonomy): Bacteria > Bacteroidota > Bacteroidia > Bacteroidales > JAGOPY01 > JAGOPY01. The sequence continues at coordinate 9,972 of JAHYJL010000094.1, read as the reverse complement.
CTGCTCCGGGTCGATGAATCGGTTGAACGGTTGGTAAAAACCGTTCTTGGCAAACCGGCGGTACTGCGAAGCGATCCAGTCGTCGTGCCGCCGGAGCAGTAAAATAGGATGGGCATCGGGAAAATGCCGGGCAAATTTCCTCACTTCTTCCTCAAACTGTGTATCGAATTCGCGGGAAACAAGGTAAGAGGGATGGAGTCCCTTTTGGATATCTGATACGCTCCTGTAAAACAGCCGGGTAGGAATATAATGAATGTTCCGGAAATGAGGAAACACCCCGTGCTGCAGGTACTTTGAGGCCACCTTGCCCAGGCCCACATGAAAATAGACTTCTGGTTTATTGATTCGCGGTATATCTGTCATTAAAAATACCTTAAAAACATGCAAAGATAATCATGAGAACGGGCAATTATTAATATTCGGAAGATGCTCAAAATTTAATTCATTACTTTTGCCTTTTTTATCAGATGAGGAAAATCCTGGCCATGCTGATGATCTGTATTCTCCTGGCGCCTGTGATGGGAACGCTGGCCGTTTTTCATTTGTACCGATACCAGATCAGAAAAGAGGTCACTGAAATCATCATACGTGGTATGAAGGAAGAATGGGTGGACCTGGCATTCTCATCCTCAGAAATAAAAACGAAGCTGAAATGGAAACACTCCAGGGAATTTGAATTCGAAGGGCAGATGTATGATATCGTGGAGCAGCGGATCGAGGGCGACACAGTGATCTACACCTGCTATAAGGATGACAAAGAAACGAGGCTGAACCAGGAGCTGGATAAAACCGTCGCCCGTGCGCTCGGGCAGGATCCGGTGCAGAAAAACCGGAACGAACGCCTTGCCAACTTCTTCAAAAACCTTTATCAACCAGGTTCATGCATTTGGAGCCCAACATCTTTTTCGCCTTCAACTTTGACCTTTGAACCTTGCCCTTTGAACTACCTTTCTCTTTATATCATTCCACCGTCTCCCCCGCCCAAACAGGCTTGATCCTTCTATTAAACGCAATAGACACAGTAGGGCACATTAGATTATTACTAATTTCAAATTCTCATGAAGAAATACATCTCTTTATGGCTTTTGTCATGCATGTATATGCTGACAAACGCCCAAATTGCCACGGTGCGGGACCGTGAAAATTACCAGCCGCTGGAGCTGGTCACTTTTGCCAGCCAGGATCCGGCGGCTTCTGCCATTACGAATGCGAAAGGACAGGCAGATTTGAGCGGTTTCTCCGGCTCAGCCACTATCGAAATACGCATGATGGGGTATAAAACAAAGCGGTTGAGTTACGAAGCGCTGAAGGCCGCGAATTTCCAGGTGTACCTGGAGCAATCGGCCATTTCGCTCGACCAGGTGGTGGTATCGGCCACGCGCTGGGGCCAGCCCAACCGGGAGATCCCTTCGAAGATCACTTCCATCTCCACCAAGCAGGTCAACCTGATGAACCCGCAGACCGCGGCGGATCTGCTGGGCGCCAGCGGCGAGGTATACATCCAGAAGAGCCAGCTCGGCGGGGGAAGCCCCATGATCCGCGGCTTTGCCACCAACCGGCTGCTGATCGTGGTGGATGGCGTCCGGATGAACACGGCCATTTTCCGCAGCGGGAACCTGCAAAACGTGATTTCGCTGGACCCCTTTGCCATGGGCAGCACCGAAGTACTGTTCGGCCCGGGAGGCGTCATTTACGGAAGCGACGCCATCGGCGGCGTGATGAGCTTCCGCACGCTCACGCCCCTGCTCGGGGACAACGGCAGCCCGCTGGTCACCGGGAACGCCGTGATGCGGTACTCCTCCGCCAGCCGGGAAGTGACCGGGCATGTCGACGTGAACGTCGGATGGAAGAAATGGGGCATTCTGACCAGTTTCAGCCAGAATGTCTTTGGCGACCTGCGAATGGGCTCCCACGGGCCGGATGATTACCTCAGGTCCTTCTACGTCCAGCGCCAGGACAGTGTCGACGTAGTTGTCACCAACATCGACCCGGAGGTACAAACACCCACCGGTTACAACCAGGTCAACCTGATGCAGAAAGTCCGCTATTCACCCAATGACAACCTCGACATCAACTACGGTTTTCATTATTCCACCACCACCAACGTATCGCGTTATGACCGTTTGCTCAGAACCCGGCAGGGCCTGCCGCGCAGCGCGGAATGGTACTACGGGCCGCAGGAATGGATGATGAACGTCCTGGATATTCAGCACCGCAGATCTTCGGGAATATACGACCAGGCCAATGTTCGCCTGGCCTACCAGTTTTTCGAAGAGAGCCGTCACGACCGCGACTTCAACAAACCGGTCAAAAGAAACCGGACAGAGAATGTGGATGCCCTTTCCGCCAACCTTGACCTGAGCAAAGCCGTCGGGGAAAAACACCATTTCTATTACGGGATTGAGGCAGTGTATAACAATGTCGCCTCTTCCGGTACCGATGAGAACATCAGGACCGGCAATGTGGAGCCGGGGCCCAGCCGCTATCCGCAGTCGAAATGGGGCTCTTACGGGGCCTACCTTAGCTACCAGTATAAAGTCAGTGAGAATATCTCCCTGCTGGCAGGAGGAAGGTTCAATTATTTTACTTTGGACGCCGAATTCGACACGACTTTCTACCCCTTCCCCTTCACCGCAGCCAGTGTGCGTGACGGAGGCCTTAGCGGAAGCATCGGTACGGTTTACAACCCGACCGAAAAATGGTCATTCAGCATGAACCTCTCGTCCGGTTTCCGTACGCCGAATGTGGATGATCTGGGCAAGGTGTTCGATTCGGAACCCGGCTCGGTGATCGTTCCAAACCCGGACCTGCAGACCGAGAACGGCTATAATGTCGATATCGGCGCGGCAAAGGTTTTCAACGATTTCATGAAGATCGATGTAGCCGCCTACTTCACCTACCTGGATAATGCCATGGTGCGACGGGCCTGGCAGCTCAACGGCATGGACAGCATCTGGTATGACGGGGAATACAGCCAGGTACAGGCTGTGCAAAATGCCGCTTATGCCACGGTATACGGTATCCAGGCGGGTTTGGAGCTAAAATTGCCCCTTGGGTTCGGCCTGACTTCCCGGTTCAATTACCAGAAAGGGGAAGAAGAGCTGGATGACGGCTCCAAAAGCCCGCTGCGGCATGCCGCCCCCTGGTTCGGGACCACCGGGCTGACCTTTTCCGCCGAAAAGCTGAAAATGGATCTGTACGCCATTTACAGCGGGGAAGTCAGCTACGAGAACCTCCCGCCGGAAGAGCAGGCGAAAACCTATATGTATGCATTGAATAATGATGGAAACCCTTATTCGCCGGCTTGGTACACTTTGAATTTCAAGGTGATGTACCAGATCACCGACATCTTCTCGGTGAGCGGAGGGGTGGAAAACCTGACCGATGTCCGCTACCGGCCCTACAGCTCCGGGATCACGGCGCCGGGCAGAAATTTTATCCTGTCGCTGAGGGCTGCATTTTAGAAAATTAAACAGGGACTCCATCCCTCCCAAACAGGGACTCCATCCCTTTCGGCAGGGACGGAGTCCCTTTTCACCATAACTGATTATTTCATAACTTTGCCCCCTTCAACAATCCCTGACATTCATTTTTGAGATTTTAACGCTGAGACTGTCTCAAAAGTTAAAAAGTCTCGTTTTTTTAATAGTCCGACGACTGAATTCCAGGCATTAAACCGACGGGTTAACCCGTCGGTTTGTAATATATTCGGAACCAACGACTTAAGTCGTTGGAGCACGGACCAAAGACAAGCAGTAATTCGATTGCATAGACTTTTGAGAAGCTCTCAGGTTAATATTTATAAATTTGCAGTATCAACAAATTTAATTTTCAATCGTTTACCCTGGTAAATCTATAATAATTCATGGAAGAATCCTTAAAAATATCATTTCTGAAAAAATGGTGGATCTCCGCCAGGCCTTTCTCCTTCCCCGCTTCCACGATGCCGGTAATCTTCGGAACGGTCCTCGCCATAGTTTATGGCGGATACGCCTTCAAACCGGTGTTATTTCTCCTGGCATTCGTTGCCATGGTCATCCTGCATTCCGGGGCGAATATCCTCAGCGATATTTTCGATTATAAGAAGGGATTGGACAAGATCCCTTCGCCTGTCAGCGGCGGCATTGTGAGAGGATATATTACCATCCGTGAGGCCTGGATCGCTTCGGTGAGCATGCTGGTCATCGGCACCCTCATCGGCCTGTACCTGGCATGGGTGACAGGCCCGTGGCTGCTGGTAATCGGGTTTGTAGGGCTTTTCGTGGGCACCTTCTACACCACCGATACCCCACTGGCCATGAAATACCACGGCCTGGGCGACCTGGCGGTGTTTCTGAACTTCGGCATCCTGGGCTCGCTCGGTGCTTACTATGTGCAGTCGTCCACCTTATCCTGGATACCGGTCGTATGGGCCATCCCCATGTCGATGTTGGTAATTGCCATCCTGCATGCCAACAACTGGCGCGATATTCCTTCGGATAAATCGGGAAAAATATTTACCATCGCAGCCCTCCTGGGAGATAAGGGTTCGTTGTATTATTACGGACTTTTAATCTACGGTCCCTTTGTCTTGGTACTGCTGCTCATCCTCTTACCATACCTTTTCTTCCCGCAGGTTCCCGCCATGCCCTTCACATTCGTGATCACCCTGGGTGCGCTGCCGCTGGCTTTCCGGCTGTGGAAGAAAGCGCTGAACCGCCGCGAGCCCTCCCAGCCGCTCGACTTCATCGCGCTGGATGGCGCTACGGCCCAGTTCAACCTTCTCTTCGGCATCCTCTGCACCGTGGCGCTGATCCTTCACGCCGTGATCCAGAACTATGTCTAAATGAAACGCCACCTCACCCTGCTGTTCACCCTCCTGGCTGTCATACTCTTCAGCCCCATGTTCATCGTCCGCCAGATCGGGCCATTCGACTTCTGGTACTGGATGAGCGCCAATCTTATCATCGTGATAACCCTGGGATGGCTGCTGGACCCTTCTTACGACTTTAGGGACTCCGTCCGCCAGCTGGCGGACGGAGTCCCTAAGAAAGTCTTGCTGGGCCTTGCCTCCGCAGTTATTCTTTATTTCGTCTTCTTTTTCGGGAATTACATATCAAGGATGCTGTTCGACTTTGCCGGGGAAGGGATCGCCAATGTTTATGCCTTCAAGGGAGATGCCGCCGGGATCCGGATCGCGCTGCTCATGCTGCTGGTGATCGGCCCGGGCGAAGAGCTCTTCTGGCGCGGGTTCCTGCAGCGCCGCTATGAGAACAGGCTGGGCAAATGGCGCGGCTTCCTGCTGGCCACCGTCATCTATACAGGTGTCCACCTGTTCACCGGCAATCTCATGCTGATCGTCGCCGCGCTCGTCGCAGGCCTGTTCTGGGGATGGATGTATATGCGGTACAAATCCATGGTGATGAACGTGGTCAGCCACACGGTATGGGATATTGCCGTATTTCTCGTGGTGCCGTTTTATTAATTTTACAACGCTGACAGATCCGCCTAGTGGCGGACGCTGTCAGGTCTGCGAAATCTGCGTATTTGAAGTTAAGACCGACCAGGCGCTACGGGCCGGTGGCGACGGGCAGTACCCCGAACCGTTCACCCTGTTCCTGGCTTCCCTGGGCACATGTACCGGCATTTACGCCAAGTCGTTCTGCGACCAGCGCGGCATCGACACCTCCGGCATGTACCTGACGCAGGAGCAGGAATACGATCCCATCCGGAAGATCATCGGCAGGATCATCCTCAAGGTGCATCTGAACGACGATTTCCCCGAAAAATACGAATCCGCCATGCTCAACACAGTCTCGTTATGCGCAGTCAAAAAGCACCTTCGGGAAGATATCGAGATAGTGGTGACGGCTGAGAGGGGAGCAGAGGGTTAAAAGATTTCTTTATTGAATTCCAGCGGCACCATCACTTTCACCATTGTCCCGGCCGGCTGGCCATTATGGTCAGTCAGGTCAAGCACCTCCTGCTTTAACGGGATGGGGTTATGCTTATTATAGGTCTCGAAAAGCTGCATAAGGATCTTCATTCCCTTACCGGTCGACTGGCCTGAAATCTTAGATGCCGCCTGGCGACCGATCCCGTTGTCTTTAACAGTGATGACCAGGTGCTCTTTATCTTTCTGCATGTTTATTTCCAGGAATCCTCCCGTCTCTCTTGTCCGAAACCCATGTTTGACGGCATTTTCAGCATGCAATTGAATGATCATTTTAGGGACGGTCATTTCCTGGTCGACATCATCAGCTAACGTCAGGGAATAGTCAAAAAGCTCCGGGAACCGTTGCTTTTCCATTTCAAGGAAATTCTTCACAAATTCGATCTCATCGTGCAGCGTGCGATACAGCTGATCGGATGACGACAGCAGGTACCTGACCATATTTGAAAACCGCAGGACGAGGTTGTATGCTTCGTCTTTCTTTTCCTGATAAATGGAAGAGCCGATCGAATTGATCACGTTGAAGATGAAATGCGGCTCCATCTGTGTTTTCACGCTGGCCAGCTGCAAGCCGGCAATTTTCCTTTCCGTTTCATACCGTTTCTTCAACTGGATAGCATAGAGTTGCCGGATGAGCGTTATAAATCCCAGCACAACGAGATAGATTCCCAGGTAAATGAAAATCCGGAAGCGATACACCGGGTTGATGCCGTAGTCGAATAGCTTCCAAACCTGGTCGCCCTGGACGGATAGCTGAGGAGGATTGTTTCCGTTCAGTTTCACACTGAAAACGATACTTTCATCCTGAATTGGGAAATCAAGGTCAACCGGGTGTGAAAAATCATTTCGGAGGATCTGATGTTTCTGGTGGCCGGGCTTGAGGAGGAGGATTTCATTCATACCGTCCTGGTCGATGTCCAGAAATGTTGGATATCTCAGACTGAGCGCTATGTTGTTGATTTTAGTGATCTTCAGAGTTTCATCAATCTGAAAAAACCCTATATTTTCGCCATAATTGAGAATTTTGTTTTCGTGATAAGAAAACCCGCCAATGTGAAAGAACGGGTCATCCTTTGAAAACCATTTTTCTTTTATGATGGACCCGTTGAGATCGGCCAGGAACATCAAGGAGTTTTCAATGAAAGGATTATTATGATTATGTTTTCCCCAAATCATCACAGTGCCGTCTGATGATTTTAGTGGGAAGATCGATATAGACCCGGTACTGCCGGGGAATTCCACCGGGGGAAAAAGAAAATTCAGTTTATGGTCCAGCACCATCAACCAGGCGCTTGAGTCGCTGTAGGGGACAGGCGTTGTCATAAAATTGTCCGCAGCATAAGTATGGAGCAATATTTCGTCAAAGCCATCATTATTCAGGTCATATAACCACGGGTTGTGATTGAGATTAATATAAGCCCCGCTGGCGGGGGATATTATAAGCGAATCTTCGACAATATCATAAATAAACACATTTCTCGGATATTTAGAGAACCCGGCATTGATAGCAAAAACCAGGTCCCCGACACCATCGCCGGTCATGTCGGTCACCTTACCCGGAAAAATCATAATATCAGGATCCTGCAGGCTTTTCCCGACTTTAGCAATGAAACGGTCATTGATGAATGGGTCGGGCCTGATATCATATTCAACGGCATGCAGCATGACGCTGTCATTGATCACGGTGAACAGGTAGATTTCATCCCTGCCGTTTTTGTTATAATCACCGATCATTAACCGGTTTGTTTTTGGCTGCCATATGCCTCTGTAATTCCATTGTCCCAGTGCATTATCCCCTTTCCGGATACAAAATCCCGTATTTCCCGCATAATTGATGAAAGTATGGATCCGCTCGGAAACGCCATCATGGTCCAGGTCGGTGAATAAAAACTGCGTCTTGTCAAAAGCCGTTCTCACTTCAACCTCTTTTGCATAGTATTTTTTCAGTCCCAGCGGCACAAACCAAATGAACAAAACGGCAACAACAAGTGCCTGAAAGAAAGGGTTGAGCACGGTTTTTTGCAGGGAGCGAAACATGGAAGCAAGATAGTAAAAATTAGTTCAAAGTTCAAAGTTCAAAGGGCAAAAGTTTAGTTAATAATTTATCAGTGAATTTTTTTATCTTTAAGCCGACAATTAAGCTGTTATGCATCCTATTCGACCCATAAAATCCGTTATCATTGACGATGAGATCAAGGCGGTGCGGTTGCTGGAGGAGATGCTGAAAGATATTGAAGGTATTGAGGTGGTGGGCTATGCGTTGAATGTGACCGACGGGTTGAATATTATCCTGCAGCACCGGCCCGATATGGTTTTCCTGGATATAAAAATGAGGGGAAGCACCGGGTTCGATCTGATCAAAGAACTGCAGAATTACGACCATGAACCGGCGATCGTGATGGTATCAGGATTTGATCATTATGGCATAGAAGCTGTCAAGGCCGGCGCATTCGATTATGTTTTAAAGCCACCGGACCCAAAAGAATTATTAAAAGTAGTATCCCGATATAACCAGAATGTAAGCAAACGGCATCTCCCGGCATCCGCCAAAAAGATCCGGTTCAACACACTCAAAGGTTTTATACTCATCAACCCCGAAGAAATCCTCTATTGCAAAGCGGAGGCGAATTATACGGATATATACCTTATTACAAAGCACAAGCATACCATCTCCCTGAACATCGGCAGCATTGAGAAGATTCTTGCTCCCCCTGTGTTCTTTCGGATTAGCAGATCGGTCATTATTAATTTAAAATATTTGACAGAGATAAAAAAGGGGAGCAAAACCTGCATTTTATCCAGCCAGCATGAATTAATTCCCCTTGCCATTGCCCGTGATAAGATAAAAGAACTTGAGGACACGTTCCTACAATAGATCTTCATTTTCATCTTAATTCATCAGCCCTTCCTACAATCTTACGGTTTTCCTATTGATTTTGGGGTTTTGGTGGTTTAATTTTACCAGCAAAGAACCATTTAAGCAATTAAAAACCTATAAAATCAAACCTATGAAAACAACATTCATGAAGCTATCAATGGTATCATTTTTAACCATTTCAATATTTGTAATGACGTCTTGTAATAAAGATAATGAGGATGACAACAATCAGAGCATCACAATTACAAATCCCTCCGGTGGTGAAACCTGGCTTAAAGGAAACTCCTACACAATTCGTTGGACATCAACCGGTATTACCGGCAACGTTCAAGTCAGGCTTGATTACCCAGGAAAATCAAATACTATTGGATATGTTGATATTTCAACAGGGGAACTGACATTTACAGTCCCTACTTCTTGGCCCTCACGAAACGATTGGGCGGCAGCAGTCACAGCCTTCGGTGTTACACCAGGCGGTGGCGATATTTATGACTGGAGTGAAAAAATCAAAATTCAATAATGAGATTGTTTTAACTGTCCCACAGGATAATAATAAAAGCTGAAAAATTGTAAAAATGAAAATAAATTAATTAAATCTAATGTGATATTCTTCTTAAAATTTGCAACTTCCAGAAACCAATATTATGAAAAAAATATTTTATGTCATTATTATGGTTGTAATAAGCCTTCAAAGCTTTTCGCAGGATATAAAAAATTCCGTTTTTGTTGGAATTGGATCAACAGTTGGAGGGCCTATTGGTGTGGGTTATGAGCGAGTAATTGTCACTCGCTTATCTGCTGTTGCTGGTATTTCATTTATTCCTGACTCTTACAATGAGTCATTTGGATTTGGTATTGGCTTAAGGATAACTTCAGAGAACAGAAGGTTATACGGTGCTTTAATATATGGAACTGGTAGCCATTATGAAACTGGTGGATCACTACATTCCAAAAATTATTTGCAAGGGATCTCTGTAATGGGTGGATATCGATTTTTTGTGGTAAAAAGAAAATTTAGTATTGATCCAGAAATTGGATTTAGCCTGAATTATTCATAAAAATCTAAAAAAAGTGGGGTAAATATTTTATTATCTCATTGATATTCAATATCTTTGAGGCGAATTTTAAATAAAAATTTACCCCATGGGCGAAAATACAAATT
>JAHYJL010000093.1 GCA_019429045.1 Bacteroidales bacterium | reverse complement strand
AGATGGCCCAAAAGCCGCTCAGTTGAAAACGGCAATTCTTGATTTCACATCAGCAGAATTTAAGAAGATCCCTGACGGACATCTTTACTATATGGCTATCATCGGGAGGGATGAGATGCCAAATTTTGAGAGCAAAATTCCTGATGAAGAAGACCGGTGGGCGGTCATCAATTATATGAAAACGCTGAAGTAGCTTCTGAGAACGTATTTTTTTGAAGGTACGCCCAGTAAGCCTGTCAGGGTGTACCTTTTTTCTTTTCATTAACCAAATAATTATTAATTTCTCATGAAAAGAATAAAATTACCGAAGTCGTTTTACAACTGGACTTCTATCATTGGAACGACCATTGCACTAATCAGCTTTTTTCTAATCATTTTTCTCTTCATCATTTCCACGATTTTCAATCAGGGTAGTTCGTACATCGGTGTAATCATTTACATTGCTTTACCAACGCTTCTGGTCATCGGTCTGATCCTTATCCCCATCGGAATGATCATCAAGTTCCGAAGGCAGAAAGTGGGGGTTCCGGAGAAAGCCAGGCGCTGGCCCTTTATTGACTTTAATGATTACCGGCACCGGAATGCTTTCATGATCTTTTCGGTCGGTACCGTTATTTTTCTTCTTTTAACGGCAATTGGCAGTTACGAGGCATTCCATTATACCGAATCGGTCGAATTCTGCGGTACGCTGTGCCATAAAGTAATGAAGCCCGAGTATATCGCTTACCAGAATTCCCCGCATGCAAGGGTAGCCTGTGTAGATTGCCATGTGGGTTCGGGGGCCGACTGGTATGTTCGGTCAAAATTATCGGGCCTTTACCAGGTTTATGCCGTCTTAGCAGACAATTACCCGAGGCCGATACCTGTTCCTATCAGCAACCTCCGGCCGGCCAGGGAAACCTGTGAGGAGTGCCACTGGCCCGAAAAATTCTACGCCCGCCAGCAGCGTCTTGAAAGGCATTACCTGCCGGATTATGATAATACGGAGTGGGATATCCACCTGAATATGAAAATCGGCCCGACACTGAGCGCACTGGGGTTGCAGGAAGGCATTCACTGGCACATTCACAAGGATGTAAAAATAGAATACGTTGCCTCTACACCAGACCGGGAGGTGATCCCATGGGTGAGATATACCAACCTTTCCAGTGGCGAAGTCTTCGAATTCATGGATGAAGACAATCCATTGGAAGGAAGTCCGGAGGCATACGAGATCAGGGTGATGGATTGCATGGATTGCCACAACCGCCCATCACATCATTACCAGACACCGATTTACGCGATCAATAACGCCATCACTGCAGGCTTCATCCCCCGGGAACTCCCCGATATCAAGTATATAGCCATGGAGGTGATGAACGTGGAATATCCAACAGAGGATTCCGCATTACACGCTATTGAAGCCGCCATTCATGAATATTATTCCACCATGTTTGAAGATATCTATGAAAGCGACCTGGCCTTGATCCATAAAGCCGTTCAGGGAATCCAGAATGAATTCAAAAAGAACATCTTTCCTGAAATGAAGGTTAACTGGAAAGTTTACTCCAATCACATCGGGCACCTGGAATTCGATGGCTGTTTCCGGTGTCACAACGACCGGCACAGCACGTCAAAGGGAAGAAAGATCTCCATGGATTGTGATCTTTGTCACACCATCATCGCCCAGGGGACGCCTGACAATATGCAAATGATCAGCAGGCTGGATGAATCGCTGGAGTTTTATCATCTCAACGATCCGAATCAAAGCTGGAAAGGCAAGCTATGCTCGGAATGCCATAAGCAACTTTACTGAGCAATTGGCGGCACAGTAATAATAAATCTGGGTCTTTCCCGTTATTTGTCGTATATTTGCGATGCTTACTTAAATAGCCGGGATATGAAAAAGATCGTTTTATTCATCTATCTTTTATTGCCATTGCTTGCTTTGTCGCAGGAGAGCGCATCAGGCGCACAGCAAACCACCATCAGGCGCATCAGTGTCGGAGCTGAGATATTCCAGGATTTCTGGCTCAACAAACCTACCGGGATGAATGTACGCGGGATCAACCAGGGAGGTGGCGCCTTTTTCCTGTATAGCTTTCCTTTCGGGAAAAGCAATTTCAGTTTTGCCATCGGCGCCGGGGTAGGTTTTCATAACCTTTACAGCAATACCCTGATCGATAATATCAAGGCCGATACCATCACCTTTTCACCTATCCCCGATACCGTCAGCTACAAAAAAAGCAAGCTGGGACTTTCCTACATCGACTTCCCGATCGAGTTCAGGTTGAAGACCAACAATAAAGTCAGGGCATCTGTCGGCGTTAAACTCGGATACCTTATCGACGCCAAGACCAAATACAAGGGCGATAATGAATTTGGCAACGAAATCATCATTAAAACCAAAGGGGTTTCGCATGTTGACAAATTCCGGTTTGGGCCTACCGTCAGGGTAGGGTATGACTGGTTCCAGGTCATGGGCTACTTTTCTGTAACAAAGCTATTTGACAAAAACAAGGGGCCTGATCTGTATCCGATATCGGTTGGGATTACCCTGATGCCTTTTTGAGGAACTCCCCTTTATATCACGTTTTAAAAAGGAACAGGCTGATGATGGTCATAAAGCCCAGGATGAATCCTGCATAGACCTGCGCCGGTGTATGTGCCTCCAGTTTGAGGCGGGCGAAGGCCACAAAGCCCGAAACGATCAGGGTGATGGCAATGAAGCTGAAATAAAAGGTCCCCAAAAAATTGGATAACCCCACCATCATGCCTGTCAGCGCTCCGATAGAGGCCATATGGCTGCTGATCTTCCAGAAGAAATTGATCCCAAAGACCAGGATGTTCAGCATAGTGGCCCCGATCATGAAATAAACATAAACCGGGGAAACCTGCAGCTTCTTCAGCATATAATAAGCCAGGTAAAAGAAAATAATGCTGACAATGTAGGGCATTGTCCGGTCTTCCCGCTTTGTCAGGTAGGTTGTGCTCACCACGCCCGTTTTGATCATGAACAGGAAGGAGAGTGTCGGTATGACACAGGTTACAGAGAAAACCAGGCCGATGATCATCCATTTGGCGGAGGCGGGCATCAGGGCGGAAAAATAGGCCGGCATGGTCAATAAAACGGCAAAGGCGTAAGTAGGCACAAACAGCGGGTAAAAAATGACAGATAAAGCCTGGGCAAATCTTTTTTCCATCCGGGAATGGTTGATGAGGTAAAAGTAAGTAATTTTTGCTTATAATTCCTTCCTCAGCCTTGCTACCGGGATATTGAGCTGCTCCCGGTATTTGGCCACTGTGCGACGGGCAATATTGTAACCATTGTCTTTCAGGATCTCCGTCAGTTGCTCATCGGTCAGCGGTTTGCTCTTGTCTTCCGCATCGATGAAACCGGAGAGGATCTTTTTGATCTCCCGGGTCGATACCTCTTCTCCCGATTCCTTTTGCATCGACTCGGAGAAAAAATGCTTGAGCAGGTATGTGCCAAATGGTGTCTGTACATACTTGCTGTTGGCAACACGGGAAATGGTCGAAATATCGAGGTTAACTTTCTCAGCAATATCTTTCAGGATCATGGGCCGGAGTTTGGTATCATCACCGGTCTTAAAAAACTCTTCCTGGTAATCCATGATGGCCTGCATGGTTACCAGCAGGGTATTCTGGCGCTGCCGGATGGCATCGATGAACCACCTGGCAGAATCTATCTTTTGTTTGACGAATGTGACCGCTTCTTTCCCCTGCTGATTTTTATTGCCCGAATAGGTCTCCAGCATATCGATATAAGAGCGGTTCAACCTGAGTTCCGGCGCATTTCTGGAATTCAGGGTAAGCTCCAGATCTCCGTCTATGTTTCGCACGGAGAAATCGGGTATAACATAATTATCATGCTGCGCCATTTCGATGACCGAATCGCCCGGCTTGGGGTTCAGCCTGAGGATCTCCTGGATAGCCCCTTTGAGGTCCTCTTCTGAGATCCTGGCTTTCTTAATGATCTTATCGTAATGTTTCCGGGTGAATTCATCGAAATATTTTTCCAGGAGCGACTCGGCCAGCTCCGATTCACGGGACCGGCTCTCCTGGCGGCGGAGCTGCAGGATCAGGCATTCCTGGAGATTCCTGGCGCCAATGCCCGGGGGATCAAGATCCTGGATAACTTTCAGCACTTCCAGTATCTCCTCTTTCGTAGCGTCGATATTCTGGGAAAAAGCCAGGTCATCGGACATGGCGGCGGGATCACGCTGCAGATAGCCTGATTCATCAAGGTTACCGATGATCGTCAGGCCAATCTGGTATTGCTTTTCTGTAAGCTCCCGCAACCCCAGCTGAGAGATCAGGTATTCCCTGAAACTGGTGAAGGCGGCAAAGGGTATATCCCGCTGTTCGTCATCAGGGCTCGTATTGCCAGCCGATAAGCGGTAAGCCGGGATGTCATCTTCATCAAGGTAATCGCTGAAATCAAATTCATCCTCCTGGTTTTTCTCCTTGAAATCATCGGTCTCTCCATCTTCTTCCAAAGCGGGAGGCGTATCGTCCATTTCCCCGAAATCATCTTCTTCTCCTTCATCTGCCCCATCAGGCAGTTCCAGTGCAGGATTTTCCTCTATCTCCTGTTTAATCCGTTGTTCCAGCGCCATGGAAGGGATCTGCAACAGCTTCATCAGCAAAATCTGCTGTGGTGAAAGCTTTTGCAATAACTTCTGTTGCAGGCGCTGATTTAACATACCCTAATTAAATTAATTTGCACTGAAAGATACAAATATTTTCGCAATCCCTAAACAAAAAACACGAAACAAAAAACACGAAACAATTAACTAAAACTCAGCATTCAGCGGTGCGCGCGGGAAAGGAATCACATCGCGGATATTACCCATCCCTGTGATAAAGAGCATCAGCCGTTCGAATCCCAGCCCGAACCCGGCGTGCGGCACGGTGCCGAACTTACGGGTTTCAAGATACCACCACAGCGTCTCCTCAGGGATGTGCATCTCCCGGATGCGTTGCCGCAGCTTTTCCAATACCTCCTCGCGCTGCGATCCGCCGATAATCTCGCCGATCTGGGGGAACAACACATCCATTGCCCGGACCGTCTTGCCATCGGCGTTTTGTTTCATGTAAAACGCCTTGATCTCCCTTGGGTAATCGGTAATGATGACAGGCTTTTTGAAGTGCTTTTCCACTAGGTATCGCTCATGTTCCGACTGCATGTCGGCGCCCCATTTCTCTATGACGAACTGGAACTTCTTCTGCTTATTGGGCTTTGAATTCATGAGGATATCGATCGCCTGAGTATAGGTGATCCTTTCGAAATCATTGTTCAGCACAAATTCCAGTTTCTCGATCAGCCCCATTGATGATCGTTCTTCCTGCTTTTTGTTCTTTTCTTCATCCTCCAGCCTTTTAGCCAGGAAATCAAGGTCTTCCCGGCAATGATCGAGGGAGTACTTCACGAGATATTTCAGCATCTCTTCGGCCAGGTCCATATCGTCATGGATATCGTAAAAGGCCATCTCCGGTTCGATCATCCAAAATTCGGCCAGGTGGCGGCTGGTATTGGAGTTCTCGGCACGGAATGTCGGGCCGAAGGTATAGACATCCGACATGGCCAGTGCGGCCAGCTCCGCTTCGAGCTGACCCGAGACCGTCAGGTTGGTGGGTTTCCCGAAAAAATCCTCACTGTAATCGACCTCGCCTTTTTCGTTCAACGGCGGTTTAACCGGGTCGAGGATGGTCACCCGGAACATCTCCCCTGCCCCTTCGGCATCCGAACCGGTGATGATCGGGCTGTGGATATTATAAAAGCCTTTATCGTTAAAGAATTTGTGAATGGCGAATATCATGACATGCCGCACCCTGGTAACAGCGCCGAAAGTGTTGGTCCGGAAGCGCAGGTGGGCCTTCTCCCTGAGGAACTCTAGGGAATGTTTCTTTGGCTGCAGCGGGTATTCTTCCGGATCGGCCTCACCGTATAAGATAATATCATTGGCTTTCAGTTCAACCCGCTGACCCGCCCCGGGCGATTCGATCAGGATGCCTCTTACCGACAATCCCGCGCCGGTATGAATCCTGTCCAATATGTCCCGTGCGATGGTTTCGGGTTCAACCACTACCTGCAGGTTATGCATCGTCGAGCCGTCATTCAGGGTGATGAATATCACATTTTTACTCTCCCGCTTTGTCCGCACCCATCCCTTAGCAACCACCTCCCGGTCCACCTCCCCCGTCAGCAGGAGTTCTTTGATCTTTGTCCGTTTGATTCCGTGATCCAGCATGCTTATTCGTTATTTTGCTGCAAAAATAAGATTTTGTTTGCTTAATTTTGCACCATGCCTGTTTCATTGAGAAACATATCTCCCTTGAGCAGTTATCTGCCGGCCACACCCCCTCCTCTGATCATCGCAGGACCTTGCAGCGCCGAATCGGAAGAACAGGTAATGGCAACGGCGGTGGCTTTGAAAGAAATCCCGGAAGTAGCGGCATTCCGTTGTGGATTATGGAAGCCCCGGTCGCGGCCGGAGGATTTCCAGGGAGTTGGGGAAAAGGGCCTCCCATGGCTGCAGCGTGTGAGAGAGGAGACCGGTTTGAAGACAGCCGTGGAAGTAGCTTCTCCGCGGCATATTGAGCAATGCCTCAAGCAGGGGGTGGATATCCTGTGGATCGGATCGCGAACCGTGGTAAACCCTTTCTCTGTAGATGAGATAGCAGAGGCACTGAGGGGCGTGGATGTCCCTGTATTTGTCAAAAACCCGGTCAACCCCGATTTGCTGCTGTGGATAGGGGCACTGGAAAGGCTGAACCGGCAGGGCATCCGCAAACTTGCGGCGGTGCACCGCGGGTTCTCGGTTTACGGAAGCAAGCCTTACCGCAACCTGCCGGTGTGGGAGATCCCGCTGGAACTGCGCCGCCTGGCTCCCGGATTGCCGGTATTGATCGATCCCAGCCATATCAGCGGAACCAGGGCCATGCTTCCGCATGTCGCCCAGGCAGCCGTAGACCTGTCATTCGACGGCCTGATGATAGAGTGCCACATTGAGCCGGCCAAAGCGCTGACCGACCGGAAGCAACAGGTAACACCACAGGCGCTGGCAAAGCTGGTCAGAAAGCTGCGAATACCTGTCGGAAAGATCACCGGAGATGATGAAATGCTCCATCAGTGGCGGAAGGAAGTCGATCTGCTGGATGAAGAGATCCTTCACCGGCTGGGGCAGCGGATGGAGATCATCGCAAAAATCGGAAAATACAAGCGGAACCATGAAATAGAGCTCCTGCAGCTGGAGCGGTGGAGCCAGGTGGTGGAAGACCGCCTGAAAAAGGGAACCGCGCGGGGCCTGAGCCGGAATTTCCTGATGAAACTCCTCAACGCTATCCACGAAGAAGCACTGAGGGTTCAAAGAACCAATACCTAATACCCAATACCCAATACCCAATACCCAATACCCAATACCCAATACCTCGGCTAAACAGGTTTTATTCGACAATCAGTTTCCCGGAAGCGATCCGTGCCTGTTCATTATGCAGGAGATAGAAATACATCCCCGATGGCCATTCCGAGACGTTCCAGCTGACGCTTCCGGAACCAGCCGATAGCAAGGTTTCATAAACAAGCTGCCCGTTTGCATTGTAGACCATGAAGCACGTATTTCCTTTCAGGTCTTCCGGGGAATATACCAGCTTGACCTTACCGGACGCGGGATTGGGAATAATGGTGAACCGGTTTTGTTCTTCAGGCCGGTCTCCTTCCGGAATGGAAGTATAAGTATCCACAATGGTAACCGTCATGTCGTCCCAATAAAACCCATCGGCTACCACATAGCTGTCGCTACGAAGGACAAAACGTATTTTTACCGAACCGCTCAGGTAAGGCTCCAGGCTGATCTCCTCCTTAACCCAGGTAGTCTGTGTGCCATCATATAAAGGTTGTCCGAAAGCCTGATTGGCGTTGCCCGGCCGCGTATATTTACCCTGCATCGGCGTCCAGGTCCCGCCGTTGTCACCGGATACTGAAACCTGCACATAGTCATACCCCGCTTCGATATCCCACCTGGCCCAGAAATTGAGCACGGCATACATGGCATCCCCAAGATCAACCGGGTCTTTCAGGACCATCACATTGTTCTCATAATTGGAATATTGGCCGTAAGGTGAATCGGCAATCGATCT
Source organism: Bacteroidales bacterium (assembly GCA_019429045.1). Classification (GTDB taxonomy): domain Bacteria; phylum Bacteroidota; class Bacteroidia; order Bacteroidales; family JAGOPY01; genus JAGOPY01. Next base: position 3,996 of record JAHYJL010000093.1, on the reverse strand, counting down.
TTCAGGAGATACATAATGAAGATTGGTGATATTCCATTTTACCGAGATCCATTTATCAAATGTTTCGGCATCATCTTCAAAAATCACCACCGGTGTCCCGTAAATTTTCCTGATGGTATCCGCGTAAGAGCCCAGTCCATCATCGATTGTGAGGAGATACATGACTTCCGTCCCGTTTTCAATTCCTTCCCGAAGGTAATAGGAAAAGGCTCCATTGCTGGCTGCCAGGATCTCCAGGTTAGTGAACGTCAACGGGGGGCTGACAGAGTCTATCGCATCATTGAGGGGCTCGATGGAAACGGTGTATGTGGCTCCATCTTGCAGGCCAAGGCGTTTTATCTGGAAGAAGAGCAGTCCGCTGGTTGTCTCCAGGATGGAAGGCGCCAGGTCGGTCACCGTTGCATAGGGGCCGGCCAGTTTAGCGGCCATCATATTCTGCCACATGTTTTCCTGGCAAAGCGGGATGATCAGCGAAATTGGCGGCCAGAAACCTGCATTGCCATCACCCACCTCGGGCGTGTATGAATAGATCATGTTCTTGGTTGTCTGTTCGCCGTACATATAGTCATCCGATCCGCCATTGGTCGCGTAAATCGTTGTATTGGCCGGACCGTATGTGTAACCATTCTCTTTGGTCATGATGGTGGCGTGAGCATTGAAAATTTCGTCATGCGGGCATGGCTGGCTGGTGTAACCCCAGGGATAAAGCAAGAGGTTGCTGTAGGAATGGTAATTTAAGGCAATGCTGAAATTATAGTCTTCACAGAAATCCTCAAGGCACTGTGTTTCAGGCTCCGAAAAAGCATAGGGGCCCCGGTATGTCTCGCTGGAAGGATCGGGGGAAGAGCCGGAATTATTGATACCCCACATATAGCCGAAGTTGCGGTTGAGGTCAACACCGTAGGAGCCGTCCTCATTCTGCCGGCGGTTTTTACGCCACATCCCTCCCCCATTGGGGTTGTTCTGGATATTGTAAGCATAACCATCCGGATTTACTATGGGAACAAAATAAAGCTCAAAATTATCCACGATGTACTGAACATCGGGATCGGTTTCATAATTCTCAAGGAGATAATACATATAGAAGATCAGCAATTGCATGCCAACGGCTTCGCGTGCATGGAGCATCCCCGTGTAAAGGATTTCAGGCTTATCCTGTTTTACTGTTGGGTTATTTGATAGCCTGACCCAGTAAAGGTCCCGGATGTTATGCGACGAATAATTCATCGTGTACCTCGGTGAAACCAGGTTTGGATAAAGAGCGGCCATATTATCGAGATGGGACATGGCCTGGTCGATGGTCAGGAAACCTCCGACAGAGCCCAGTTCAAATCCCTGTGGAACAGGCCACTCCCGGCTGAGCGTATATTCCTGCCGCTTCAGTTCATCCAGCCGGTCGAGGTATGGAGCATTTCTCTCTTCGTAAAACCCTGACACATCAGGGATCAGTACCTCATAAGCAATGCCGCAGGCGCGGACGACAGCCAGCTCTTCGGCTGATAATTCGCAGATCACATATATGCCATCTTTAACAATGCCATGATCGATCATCAATCCATGGGAAGCCATAATGGCCATTTCTGCCTGTCCGGCAGAGAGTTTCACCCTGGAATAGGGCGACTGGGCAGCGATCATCAAAGCTGAGAAGAGAATGAGGGTTAAAAAGAAGAGCTTTTTCATGTTGGTTATGTTTTACGGATTTTCTGTCAACAAAATTAGGAATTATTGGAATGGAAGGCAGTTTGGTAAGGGATAATTCATTTCCATTGAAAAGTTTTTAGCAAATGGCGAATATCTGATTCTATATACCTGATGACCGGCTCAAGGGAATCGTTATTCGGGGTCACATCGAAATAAAGCGCACCCCTTAAGAAATGCGATGCGCTGTCAGTGACGAAAAACTGGCAGGCGGTAGCTGCCCGGGCCCCTTCAATGTAATAGATCAATCCATAAACCCCATCTTCGGGTCTGTATATCAGTGAATCATTGATCGCTTCCGCTTTCGGGATATGCTTTACGACAAATGCCCTTGAATCCTCCAGGTATTCCGGCAGGTTATCCTTCACCTGCTTGTAACTGATATGGATCCTGCCACTAAAATCGGGAAATTCGATATCAAGCCAGAAAGGTTCCGAAGAAGGTCGTGTATCGGGGATGATACGTGCATAGACAGGATATTCAAAGGAATACGGGTAGAGGGTATCAAAAGCGACGTATTCCTTTTCCGGTAAATCTATCCTGAAATACCCTCTTGGTTTTGGAGTATAATCCTGCCTGCATCCCGCCAGGATCAGCGAAAGACTGCATATCACAGCAAAGCGTTTGAATGAAAGCAGAGAAAGCTGATTATCAGGCATCTTCCTCCTCCTCCGGGGTTTCAGCGATGGTGACCAGTACCCGCTTGATCCGACGTTTATCCACTGCCTTGACGGTAAAGGTGAACTGCTCAAAGGAAACTTTTTCATCTATATCCGGCATTTTTTCGAGCAGTTCGAGGATCAGCCCGGCCAGCGAATCGGCATCTCCTTTGACCCCATCAAAAATATCATCGTTGATGCCCAATATCTTGCAAAGATCATTGAGTGACGTCTTCCCTTCGAAAAGAAAGTTCCGGTCATCGAGCCGGGTATAGTCAACATCGCCGACCGGTTCGTCATGCTCATCGCTGATCTCCCCAACGATTTCTTCTATAATATCTTCCAGTGTTACGATTCCCGACGTACCACCGTATTCATCAACCACAACGGCCATGTGGATTTTCTTCTCCTGGAATTCCTGCAGCAGGTCATTGATCTTTTTGTTCTCCGGCACGAAGAAAGCATCGCGCAAAAGGGATGTCCATTCAAAATTATCATCCTTATCGAGGAATGGCAGCATGTCTTTGATATACAAAATCCCTTTCACATGGTCGAAAGAATCTTCATATACCGGTACCCTTGAATATCCTGCCTCAATGATCAGTTGAAGCAATTCCCTGAACGATGTTGTGATCTCGATGGCTGTCACATCCACCCGCGACTTCATGATCTCTTTCACCTCAATGTCACCGAATTTGACGATGCCCTGCAGTATCTTTTTTTCCTCTGCAGGGGTATTTTCTCCTGAAGTCAGTTCGATGGCGTCCGATAATTCACTCATGGATACGTTATACATTTTCCGGCTTATCTTTCTTTCGATCAGGTTTGTCGAACGCATCAGGGGACTGCTGAGCGGGTAGAAAACTTTTATCAGGATTTGCATCGGGCCCGACATGAACCTTGCCAGCTCTATATTTCGCCGGGTGGCATAAACTTTCGGCAGCACCTCTCCCATGAGGAGGATAAGGGCTGTAATTACGACAACCTGAATCAGGAAAACAAGCCAGTACGGTTGTTTTGCAAAGTCGAACAATCTGTTGGTAACAAAAGTGGAGATAACGATGATAGCGACGTTGATAAAATTATTACTGATCAGGATAGTGGCCAGCAGGCGCTTGGGCGTTCCCACCAGGTGCAGGACCGCCAGGTCATGCTTTTCTTCCCGTAGCCTGAGTTCGTGGAGCTGGTTGGGACCCAGCGAGAAAAATGCCACTTCCGCCCCGGAAACCAGGGCAGAAGCAGCCAGCAATAATATTATCACCAAAATACCGGTAATCACGCCAACGGACAAACCGGCTCCCGCCACATTCAGCAGGATCATCATGATGAAACCAAGAGGTTCAGGTTCTATAATATCCAAATTGTGAGATCGTTGGTTGCGGTTGCAAAGATAGTAAAAAGTCGGACTCTAAAACGGAAGGTCATCCTCCGGCTCTTCATTCAGATTAGCATCTGCCACTTGTTCCTCCGTGGCGGGCGTTTTTTCCGCCTGCTGCCGGCCGTTGGGCTCAGTGCCCGTTTGCTGGTCGCGCCGGCCGCCAAGCATTATCATATTGTCAACCAGGATTTCTGTGGTATAGCGCTTGTTACCGTCCTTATCGGTCCAGTCGCGCGTCCGGATCCTGCCTTCCACATAAAT
>JAHYJL010000092.1 GCA_019429045.1 Bacteroidales bacterium | reverse complement strand
CCCCATGCCCCCATGCCCCCATGCCCCCATGCCCCCATGCCTGATTTATTCCTACCTTTGCATCTCTAAAACCCATCCCATGCCCCTGGAGAAAACACAACGCACGGAACTCACGGAACTTGGCGAATTCGGCCTGATCGACCATCTGACTAAAGATATAGTCCTGAAAAACAAATCCAGCGTGAAAGGGGTGGGCGATGACGCCGCTGTGATCGACAACGGGCAAAAACTCACGCTGGTCTCCACTGATCTGCTGGTGGAAGGGGTGCATTTCGACCTGTCCTACACTCCGCTGAAACATCTCGGGTACAAAGCCGTGTCGGTCAATATTTCCGATATCGTTGCCATGAATGGTACGGCCAGGCAGGTCCTTGTCGGCCTTTCCGTCTCCAACCGTTTTTCGGTAGAGGCTATAGAGGAACTTTACGATGGTATCAAACAGGCCTGCAAGGTTCACAACGTCGACCTGGCTGGCGGCGATACAACATCCAGCGTTTCAGGATTGTTTATCAGCATCACCGTTATCGGCGATGTGGAAAGGGAGGATGTGGTTTACCGCTACACTTCGCGTGAAAACGACCTGGTTTGCGTGACGGGCGACCTGGGTGGCGCCTACATGGGTTTGCTGCTGCTGGAAAGGGAGAAAGCAATGTTCAAAGATGACCCCTCCATGCAGCCCGACCTGGAAGGCCATGATTATATCCTCAGCCGTCAGCTCAAACCCGAGCCCCGCACTGATATCATCCGCAACCTGCACGAAATCCGGGTGAAACCCACCGCCATGATCGATATTTCCGATGGCCTGGGCTCCGAGGTGCTGCACCTTTGCAAAGGTTCCGGCCTGGGTTGTATGATCTACGAGGATAAGATACCAATCGATCTAACTACCGTGAATGCCGCGGCAGACTTTAATATCAGTCCGGTAACCACTGCGTTGAACGGCGGAGAAGACTATGAACTGCTCTTCACCATCGGCCAGCAAGACTTTGAAAAGATCAGGGTCATTCCCGGCATTTCGGTGATCGGGCACATGACGGCGCCTGGAGAAGGAGCTTTTCTGGTGACGGGAGATGACCAGCTGGTAGAAATCCGGGCGCAAGGATGGAATGCACTGAAACGCAAGGATTAAGTTTTAAGGTTTAAGGGTTGAGTTCGGGTTTTATCTGTGCCTAATCTGTGTAAATCCGTGTAATCTGTGGTGAAAAATGATAAAATAGTCATAACGGTCAGATCCCTTCCGGATAAACCAGGAGTATATCAGTTCTACGACAAGGAGGGCAAACTTCTTTACATCGGCAAGGCAAAAAGCCTGAAAAAGCGCGTTTCCTCCTATTTCAACAAGGAAAACAAGGGCGGTCGGCTGAAAATGCTGATCCGCAAAACGGAAGAAATCCGTCACATTGTTGTCGAAAGCGAATTCGACGCGCTGCTGCTGGAAAACAACCTGATCAAAGAGCACCAGCCCCGCTATAATGTGATGCTGAAGGACGACAAGACTTTTCCCTGGATCTGTATCAAAAACGAGCCGTTCCCCCGTATATTCCCCACCAGGACCATAATCAACGATGGGTCACAGTATTTCGGCCCATATGCATCGGTGCGCATGATGAATACCCTGCTGGAACTGATCCGCCGGGTCTATCCGCTGCGGACATGCAGCCTGAGGCTGACACAGAAAAATATAGCGGAGCAGAAATTCAGCGTCTGCCTTGAATACCACATTGGAAATTGCCTTGGGCCATGCGAAGGACTTCAGACGGCAGTGAGTTATGAATCACAATTGGATGGAGTCATGGAGATGATCAGGGGTAGTTTCGGGAACGTGATGCGGGAACTCAAAGAGCAGATGGCGTCTTATGCCAGGGCATACGAATTCGAAAAAGCGCTGGCGATCAAGGAAAAACTTGACCTGCTGGAAAGGTACCAGGCGAAATCGACCATTGTCAATCCCAAACTCGGCGAACTCGATGTTTTCTCCATTATAGACGATGATGAATCGTCATATATTAATTTTATGAAAGTCGCCCATGGCGCCGTTGTGCAGGCTTATACCATGGAGATCAGGAAAAAGCTGGAGGAAGCGCCCGCCGAACTGCTGGCCATTGCCATTTTCGACCTCCGCAAACGGGGCGTCAGCGCGGCAGATGAGATCATTGTCCCGGTAAACCCCGAAATCACAATTCCCGGGGTAAATTTTATCGTACCCAAAATTGGCGATAAAAAGCACCTGCTGGAACTTTCGGAACGAAACGCGAAAGCCTATCGCCTGGAGAAGATAAAGCAGCTTGAGCTGACCGACCCGGAGCGCCGCACTAGCCGAATCCTCGGCACTATGCAGAAAGACCTCCGCATGAAAGAACTGCCCAGGCATATCGAATGTTTCGACAATTCCAACATCCAGGGCGGTTACCCGGTCGCCGCCATGGTCTGTTTCAGGAACGCCCGTCCCGATAAGAAAGATTACCGGCACTACAACATTCGGACAGTGACGGGGCCGAACGACTTTGCCTCGATGGAAGAGGTCATACACCGGCGTTACAAAAGGCTGCTGGAGGAGAAAAAACCATTGCCGCAGCTCATTGTGATCGACGGTGGAAAGGGGCAGCTTAGCTCCGCGATGGCCAGCCTGGAAAAACTCAACCTCAGGGGAAAGATCACCGTGATCGGGATTGCTAAAAAGCTGGAAGAAATCTATTATCCTGAAGATCCTTTACCTCTTTACATCGATAAGAAATCGGAAACGCTGAAAATTCTGCAGCGCCTGCGCGACGAAGCCCACCGTTTCGGCATTGCCCATCACCGGAAAAAGCGGGAAAAAGGCACCCTGAAAACTGATCTCACCACCATTCCCGGCATAGGTGACACCCTCGCCAACAAGCTGCTCACTCATTTCAAATCGGTGAAGAATATCAAAGATGCTTCAAGAGAAGATCTCCAAAAAGCAATAGGAAAGGCCAAGGCTGGCGTTGTTTATGAGCATTTTAACGCTAAGACGCACCAGTAGAATAATCCATGACCGCCGACCGGCGACCGCTGACCGCTGACCGCTGACTACTTATACGCCCCAATCCCCGTCGCACTCTCACCCGTGATCAACAGATGGATATCGTGGGTACCTTCGTAAGTGATGACCGATTCCAGGTTCATCATGTGGCGCATCATCGGGAAATCGTTGGTGATGCCCATAGCGCCCAGGATCTGCCTGGTCTCACGGGCGATCTCCAGCGCCATATGGACATTGTTCCGTTTGGCCATGGAGATATGCGCCGGGGTTGCCCTGCCTTCATTCCGCAATACGCCGCAGCGCCATACCAGCAACTGGGCTTTGGTAATCTCCGTGAGGGCCTCCGCCAGCTTTTTCTGCTGCAGCTGGAAGGCGGCGATCGGCTTGCCGAACTGTTTGCGCTCCAGTGCATAGCGCAGGGCGGCATCATAACAGTCCATCGCAGCGCCAACAGCTCCCCAGGCGATGCCGTAACGGGCCGAGTTCAGGCAGCTCAGCGGGCCCTTCAAACCTTTCACATTTGGTAGTATCGCATCTTTCGGGACCACTACATCCTCCATCACGATTTCTCCTGTTACAGAAGCACGCAGCGACCATTTGCCATGCGTTTCGGGCGCCGTAAGCCCTTTCATCCCTTTATCCAGGATAAAACCCCTGATAACTCCCTGTTCATCCTTTGCCCATACGATAAAAACATCGGCAATAGTCGAGTTTGTGATCCACATTTTGGCGCCGTTGAGCAGGTAATGGTCCCCCATGTCCTTGAACCGGGTAGTCATGCTGCCCGGGTCGGAACCATGGTTGGGCTCGGTCAGCCCGAAACAGCCGATAAACTCACCGGTAGCTAATTTGGGGAGGTATTTCCGCTTCTGTTCTTCGGATCCGAAACTGAAAATGGGATACATCACCAGTGAGGTCTGTACCGATGCCATCGACCGGATGCCCGAGTCGCCCCGTTCCAGTTCCTGCATGATAAGGCCGTAGGAGATGTGATCAAGGCCTGCGCCGCCGTATTCCACGGGGATGAAAGGACCGAAAGCCCCGATCTCACCCATCTCTTTTACCAGGTGGATTGGGAACTGTGCTTTTTCGCAATATTCTTCAATAACCGGCTTCACACTCCGGTTTACCCAGTCGCGGATAGCCTGGCGCACGATCTTGTGCTCATCATTATATAATTCATCTACCAGGAAGTGGTCGGGAGGGTTGTAAAGGCTTGCTGACATAATCGTAATATTTAGTTGAGGGGCAAAAATAATAAGATTTATTTTCATTTGTTAATTTATTAACAGAAATTAATAAATCGGTTCCCGATCCTCTATCCGACCTGATAACTTTTATATCTTTGACGCTGTTTTCAGAGCGGTCAGAGGCTTGAAAAATATGATAATGAAAGAAAAAGAGATTATTTTTACAGACAGCTCAAAGCTGATCACCGAGTCGCTCGTCAGGGCCGGCGCCGATGTTTTTATCGGCTACCCCATCACCCCGGCTAACCTTTTATATGCTTACGGCGAAAGACGCTTCCCCATTTTCTTCGCAGCGCCCGATGAAATCACCACCCTTCAGTGGATGAGCGGTTTTGCCGTGACGGGCCACTTGCCGGTGACGGCTACTTCTTTCCCGGGTTACGCCCTGATGATCGAATCGGTCAACATGGCTTACATGATGGAGCTGCCCATGGTGATTGTGCTGATACAACGCCTGGGGCCGGCTACGGGTACCGCCACCTGCGGTGCGCAGGGCGATCTCAACGTGGTGAACGGCACTCTGTCTGGCGGCTATCCGCTGCCCTGCCTCAGCATGAGCACGGTGAGCGACTGCTGGGAGCTCCCCCAAAAAGCCCTGCAAATGGCCGCTGACCTGCGCACTCCCGTTGTGCTCCTCTCCTCCAAGGAAGAGGTCATGACTTACCGGAGCATCGATATGGGAGCCCTGGCTGAAATCCAGCCGGTTAAGAGAAAGGCTTTTTCTGTGAAAGAGCCTTATCTGCCCTATGCCCCGGCGGAAAACCTTGTTCCCGAATTTCGTCCTGTTACACAGGACGAACACCAGGTGCGGATCACTGCCTCCACCCACGACCAAACGGGGATTATCCAGAACACCACACCGGCCGCCCTCGGAAATACCGCCCGCCTGGCCCGGAAGATCAGAAAGAACCTGGATCATTACCTTTATTATGATTATGACCGGCAGGAAGGGGCAAAGACACTGCTGATAACATATGGCATAACGACCCAGGCTGCCATTGATGCCATCCGTGATTACAGGGAATCAGGCAAAAAAGCTTCGTTGCTGGTCATGAAAACCCTCCTGCCAGTCCATTCCAAATATTACGAAATCTGTAATGATTATGACCATATCATTATAGCTGAAGAGAACCTGGAAGGGGAACTCCGGAAGATCATGTTCGGGCAGGCTGATTCACCAAGGGTAAGCGGCGTGAACAAGATCGGGCAGATGATTGAACCGGGTGAGATAATCAAAGCATTGGAAGATCATGAGTAATATTTTTATAAACGATCAGGGCCTTCCGTTTTGCAAGGGTTGCGGCCATTCGACCATCGCCAACAACACGGAAAAGGCGCTTGCCAAACTGGGCCTGAAGCCGCTGGATGTGATCCTGGTAACCGACATCGGCTGTCATGGCATTATCGACAAATCATTCAACACACATACAGTTCATGGTTTGCACGGCAGGTCGGTGGCGCTGGGGGCCGGTATTTCTGCCGGGATAACCAACCCCGATAAGAAGGTCATCGTTTTCATTGGTGACGGCGGAGCCACTATCGGCATGCAGCATATCATCGATGCCGCCCATAACGGCTACAACATGACGGTCGTCATCCACAACAACATGCTTTACGGTATGACCGGCGGGCAGCCCAGCGAATATACCCCGATGGGCTTCAAAACCCCGACAAAACAGGCAGGCTCCACGAAATTCTCCTACGACATCTGTAAGATCGTCGCCGCCGCCGGTGGAACCTATGTGCGCAGGGTCATGGGCATTGGAGATTTTTCCGATGCTCTCTCCGAAGCATTCGGAAGGCCCGGCTTCTCGCTGGTGGAAGTTATGGAGATCTGCCCCAGCTATGGCGTCAAATCCAATCCCGAGATGAAGCTCTCCAAAGTTGTCGAAAACGCCGGCCTCGCCACCGAAGTCATCGCTGACCTCCCCGCAAAGCATTACGTGACAGACCGCCGCGAAGCACTACCCTCGTTATTTTCCCCCTCCGACGTCATTCCCGCGCAAGCGGGAACCCGTCTGCAAGCGGAAACCTCCACTCATGGTGAATTACGCATCATGATGTGCGGCTCTGCGGGCGAGGGCGTTCAGGTAGCAGCAGAACTGCTGGCGCGGGCCGGAATCCGGGCAGGGCTGCAGGTCACGAAAAAAGGTAGCTACCCGGTAACGGTTGGCGTCGGTTTTTCAGCAGCAGAAGTTATCCTCTCACCGGAAGCGATCAATTATACCGGGACTGTCACCCCCGATTACATGATCATCACTTCCAGGGATGGCCTTGATTTTGGTAAAAAAGCCGCCGGAAGGATGAAATCGGGAAAAATATATCTGGATGAAAGCCTCGAATCACCGGTAACCGGAGCGGAGATTATCCGCTTTCCTTTCAGGGAAAAAACCGGCGCACGCAACGCCTCTTTCATGGGGGTATTCTACTTCCTGCATGACACAAACCTGCTCCCCGTCGAAGTCATGGTAAATTCCTTCAACGAAAACAAAATATCAAAAAAGGTAAGCGCTGACCAATTCCTGCAATTATTATCAGCCTGATAACCGTGCGAAAAAGGGTTTCCAACCCCGGGGTTGGAAACCCTTTAAAAAAAACATTTATCTGACCGGGTATATTTTCCATTTTTTCCGATTAATAAAGAAAAAAGTTATGCCTAGCAAAAAAATTAAAACACCATTAACATTTGATCGTTATTATCACATTTACAACCGAGGTAATAACAGGGAAAATATTTTTTACAAGGATGAACATTATCAGTTCTTTATAAAGAAATATACTGAAATGATTCATCCTTATGTGAATACATACGCGTATTGTTTACTTCCAAACCACTTTCATTTCCTCCTAAAAATTGATCCGTTTGCTTCAAACATTGCTTTTAAGCAACCCAGTCATCTTTTTAGAAAATTTTTCCAGTGCTATGCGATTTGGTTTAATAAGCGCCAAAATCGCAGGGGTAGTCTATTCACAAAATATTACCGACGGATTGAAATTACAAATGAGGATTATTTGCGTCGTTTGATTCTATACATACACATGAATCCAGTAAAACATGGAATTTCGCAAGAATTCAAAACCTATCCTTATAGCTCTTTTGGAAGCTATCTAAGTTTTCAACCTGGTATTGTTTCACAGACCGAGACTTTAAGTTGGTTCAATGACAACATGTTAGAATTTTTAGATTTTCATGACCTTAGTGAAGAAAAACCAGATTTAAGGGATTTGATTATTGAAAAATAAAGGTTTCCAACCCCGGGGTTGGAAACCCTGTTTTTTTTAAATTTGAAATCTCATTTTTAATTATTCAATTCACTATACATAAATCTCTTCATATGCTAATTACAAAACAATCCAACCTGGCAACCAAATACCTGGTTATGACATTGGCCTTTACTTTTACCGTAACTGTAGCATCGGGCCAGAAAGACAAAAAATCGAAAAGCGACACGCAGGCTATTACCGATACCCTCCAGTCGCATGACATCAGCGGCTTTAAATTTCGGAGCATAGGCCCGGCACTCGCGTCGGGCCGTATCGCCGACTTTGCCGTCAACCCCTGCAACCCCAGCGAATACTATGTTGGTGTGGCCAGCGGAAATATCTGGAAAACAGTGAATAACGGCAATACCTTCGAGCCCGTATTCGACAACTATGGCGCGTATGCCATCGGCTGCCTCGCCATGGATCCGAAGAACCACAATGTCGTGTGGGCCGGTACAGGCGAAAACAACCACCAGCGCGCCCTGGGCTATGGCGATGGAGTGTATAAGACCACCGACGGGGGGAAGTCATGGAAGAATATGGGGCTCAAGGAATCCCGCCAGATAGGCAATATCGCTATAAATCCTGAGAATTCCGATGTGGTGTTTATCGCAGCCGAAGGTTCCGTCTGGGGGCCGGGCGGCGACCGGGGGCTTTATAAAACCACCGATGGCGGCAAGACCTGGGAGAAAATCCTCGATATCAGCGAAAATACGGGCGTGAACAACGTGCTGATCCATCCCAAAAATCACAACATCATGTTTGCTACCTCAGAACAGCGCCGGCGCCATGTTTTCACCAAGATCGGAGGCGGGCCCGAATCGGCCATTTACAAGAGCGCCGATGGAGGAAATACATGGAATAAACTGACTTCCGGGCTTCCGGGCGGCGATGTGGGCGGAATGGGCATAGCCATTTCCCCGGTCAATACAAATATCATTTATGCGATCATTGAAGCAGAAGGTATTACCGGCGGTTTTTTCCGTTCTACCGACCTTGGGGAGTCGTGGACAAAGATGAGCGATTACACTGCTTCAGGCCAGTATTATAATAAAATCTACTGCGATCCGAAAAATGCCGACAAGGTTTATTCAATGGACGTTTTTTCCCAGGTTACGGAGGATGGCGGGAAAACCTGGAAATCAGCAGGTAACAAGGCACGCCATGTGGATGATCATGCCATGTGGATAAATCCTGCTAATACTGACCACTTCATGATCGGCGGCGACGGTGGTATTTATGAAACCTATGATGCCGGTCAGAACTATTTCTTCAAGACCAATCTCTCCGTCACCCAGTTTTACCGGGTAAATGTCGATGACACCGAACCTTTTTACTGGATCTATGGCGGGACACAGGACAACAACAGCATGGGCGGGCCCAGCCGGAATACCTGCCGCGAAGGGGTGTCGAGCTTTGAATGGATCACCACGCTGGGAGGAGATGGCTTCTGGCAGGCCATCGAGCCCGGTAATCCGGACATTGTCTATTCGGCTTACCAGTATGGCAATATCTTCCGTTATGATAAAAAGAGCAAAGAATCTATCAAGATCAGGCCCGAACCGGTAAAAGGGGAGGATACCTACAAATGGAACTGGAATGCCCCCTTCATCCTGAGCCCGCACTCCCCGACAAGGCTTTACATGGCGGCTAACAAAGTATTCCGCAGCGATGACCGCGGCCAGTCATGGTCCATTATCAGCGATGACATCACTTCGCAAACCGACCGTAATACCTGGCCCGTTATGGGGCGCTACTGGGGCGTCGATGCGGTGATGAAGGATGTGTCTACCTCATTATATGGTATGGGGATTGCCCTGGATGAATCACGCATCAGGGAAAACCTGCTTTACGTCGGCACCGATGACGGCGTTGTCCAGGTGACTGAAAACGCCGGCCAGAGCTGGAGAAAGATCACAAAGTTTCCCGGTGTGCCTGAATATACTTACGTGAGCGCCGTCCTGGCCGACCGCTTTGACGAAAATGTGGTCTATGCCTGTTTTGACAACATCAAAAGAGATGATTTCAAACCCTATCTGTTGAAAAGCACCGATAAAGGCAGGACATGGACTTCCATCGCCGGGAATCTCCCCGATCATCATCCGGTACTAACCATCGCCCAGGATTATGTGGATCCCGGCCTTCTTTTCGTGGGCACAGAGTTCGGCGTATTTTTCACACTCGATGGTGGTAAGATCTGGACACAGCTAAAGTCTGGCATCCCCACAATCAAAGTCCCGCATATGGTTATCCAGGAGCGGGAATGTGACCTCATCCTGGCCACCTTTGGCAGGGGCTTTTATGTAATAGATGATTACTCCCCTCTGCGTCAGCTAAAAAAGGAAACACGTGAGAAAGAATCCCACATTTTCCCGGTCAAGGATGCCCTGATGTACATCCAGGAAGGGGGACGATATGGCCAGGGATCGGGTTTCTTTTACGCACCCAATCCAGAGTTCGGCGCTGTCATAACCTATTACCTGAAAGAGGTCCCGAAGACGCTGAAAGAAGAGCGGCAGGAAAGTGAAAAAGAACTGGTGAAGGAGAAAAAGCCCATCACTATCCCTTCACTGGAGGCACTCAGGGCGGAGGCGAACGAAATACCGCCCTACCTTCTTTTCACGATCAGGGATTCCCGCGATAATGTCGTTAGGAAACTTTCAGCGAAACCATCCAGGGGAACATCGCGCATTATCTGGGACCTCCGGTATGCCAATGCATTCCGGGTAGGATTACGGGATGACAAGTTCAACCCCTATTCCGCCGGGGATGGCGGCTATCTGGTCATGCCGGGGAATTATACCGTAACAATAGCCATGGTCTACCGGGGTGAAGAGAAAGAGCTTGCCGGCCCGGCAGCGTTCACCGCTAAGGTGCTGGAGAATACTACCCTGCCTGTTGAGGACAGGTCGGAGCTGGTGGCGTTCCAGGACAAGATATCAGTGCTGACCAATGCTGTCAGGGGCGCCGAGAGGTTTACAGACGAGTTGTTGAAGCGGACAAGATATGTAAAGCAGGCGATCCAGAATACACCTGGCACATCCTTCGATTTGATGGTAAGAGCAAAGGAGGTAGAGCAGCAACTGGATGATATTGTCTGGGCGTTGAACGGACAGGAGCCCCCTGCCAGCAGGGAGGAGAACTGGCCGGCCCCACCGCCGGTAAACCATCGGCTTGGAGCCATCCTGGCCGCATCCTGGCGAAGTACCTACACCCCCACGCAGACCCAGCGCGACCAGTATGCCCTGCTCGAAGAAGAACTCCCACCCATCCTGGAAAAACTGAGGAAAATTGCGGAAGTGGACCTGAAAGAGCTGGAAAACGAACTGGACGAACTGGGCGCCCCCTGGACGCCGGGACGGATTCCGGAATGGAAGAGATGATGTTGGCGTAGGGCGTAGGGCGTAGAGCATAGAGCGTAGTTTAACATTGTAAGATATATGAACAGATTATTACTGGTTGTATTATTGGTAATTGGGGTTGTTTCAGGTATTGTTGTTTTTTATTCTGTCGATAGGGATAAACATGAACCAAAGCAAGCCCCGAACGACTGGTTTTTCAGGCAGCGGGCTTACCCATACGAGGAAATCAACTATGAAGCAAGGAAGGGAGCATGGGAGAAAGTGCAACAGTTTGTTGCCAGTCATGTGGATAGGGGAGAAGGCTGGGTTTTCAGGGGGCCTTTGAATATCGGCGGAAGAATATCAGCTGTAGCAATGCATCCTGAAAATCCGCAACTCATCTATGTGGGGGCGGCTTCGGGCGGGATCTTCAAAACAGTCGATGAGGGAGGTTCCTGGGAACCTGTATTTGACAATGCCCTAAGCCTCTCCATCGGCGATATGAAACTGGCCCCGTCAGACCCTTCTATTATTTATGCCGGCACAGGGGAGGCGAATGCAGGCGGTGGTTCGATGACCTACGACGGTTTCGGCGTCTACCGCTCCGACGATGCCGGCGAAACCTGGCAGCACCTTAGCCTGGAAAATATCGGAAGCGTAGGCAGACTGGTAATCCATCCGGATAACCCCCAGGTATGCTATGTGGCAGCCATGGGACGGCTCTTCTCCAATAATCCCGAAAGGGGTGTCTTCCGCACCACTGATGGAGGGGGAACCTGGGAAAATGTGCTCTACCTGTCGGATTCCACAGGGGCTATCGACATTGTCATCCACCCGTTGAGTCCCGACACGCTTTTCGCAGTCATGTGGGAACGAGTGCGCCGGCCCAACCGGAGAAATTACGGCGGTACCACATGCGGTATCTACCGCAGCTACGACGGCGGTGACAACTGGACGCTGCTTTCAGGTGGGTTGCCGGCGCAATCGCCCAATATCGGGCGCATCGGCATTGACATCTCGCCTTCAGACCCTGATGTTCTCTATGCCATCTATGCCGACAATATCGGTTATTTCGCCGGGATCTACCGGTCAGACAATGGCGGTAACACCTGGTTCCGGACCAACGACAGCGCCCTGGGCAGTATGTATTCCTCCTTCGGATGGTGGTTTGGACGGATCAGCATCGATCCTTCCGACCAAGCTATCGTGTATGCCCTTGGGCTCGACCTGTATAAAACCACAAATGGGGGTAACAGCTGGTCGATGATCTCCTCCGGGGTGCACGTTGACCAGCAGGCCATCGCTGTCCACC
>JAHYJL010000091.1 GCA_019429045.1 Bacteroidales bacterium | reverse complement strand
CTGTTCAGAAGCCCCCAGTATACCGATAGCCAGCGGCAGGTCATACGAGGAACCCTCCTTTTTGATATCAGCTGGAGCCATATTGATCACCACTTTCTTGCCGGGGATCCTGTACCCGACATACTTGAGGGCCGCTTCAATGCGTTGATGGCTCTCCTTTACCGCACTGTCGGGCAGCCCTACCATGAAAAAATTCACTCCCAGTTCGATGTTCACCTCAATGGTGATCATTACAGCATTGATGCCATAAATGGCGCATCCATAAGTTTTTACAAGCATAATCTCCGGATTTGAAATTGTAAATGCAGAAAATATTGTCTCTGCCTGTTAATCCGGAAAATGGTTGTTTTATACCCGGTGGGAAGTGATTTTTTTTTACTTCCTGGGTTTATAGCCCGACTGGGAAAGGATTTTTTGCGTGTCGGTAAGATGCAACAGTTCCTGTAAACTGATCTGCTCTTGTTTTTTCATGTAGCTCCTGACTATCTGCCATCCCAGCCATCTTCCCAGCATGGCAGGAGCCCCCTCCGGTAAACCGGTCGTAAAAGGGCCATCCAGGATGAACCGCGTATTCAGCCTGGGATCGGTCTGGTATAAAAGTTCCTGGTCGAGAAAAAGCCGCCAGAGGAAAAACTCATTATCCCGGCACCATTTCAGTTGTGCCGGTGTGTAACCGATTTTAATGTTGTCGGCCAGTTCAGGGTGGAGCAGGTCCAGGGCATACAGCATTTTTCCATGCAGGATCATCTTGTCGAGCAGGGTTTTTTGCGGTGTGTCGTCAGGAAAAAATGCGGAGATTATTTCCCGTGAGCATGCCGGGAGAATGTGTTCCTGTTCCATCCTGCGTGAAATGTACAGCGGCAATCCCACTGCCCTGTAAGGCTCATAATCACTGCCCAGGAACATGTCGATGGCGATGATCAGAACGCTGTCGGCATAATGTACGGGCAATTCGTACAGCAGCCCTGAAACATAGGTGAAGACATCGGGCTGGGAAAATGACGGGAAGTAATATTTCATCTTGGAAAATACCACTGCCAGGCCATCCTCTAAAAAACCGATATCCGGATATTTTTCCAGGCTCTTACCAGCCAGTTCAAGGTTGAACGCATCTGTGATAAATGACCTGATCTGCATAATTTGCAGTGTGTCGACGTTTTCACCGATGAAAAAACCGAATTCCCCAGAGAGCGAATCAAGCCCTTTTCCCAAAGAATGTGGATCGAGCGCAAACAGTACCCGCCCGTATTCCCCGATCTCGACTTTCTGAACCGGGACATCCGGGATGTAAACCTTTGACCTTTCAGGGCAGCCCCAGAGGAGCAGGGCTATCGTCAGCCATGAAAAAAAAATGGAAAGACTTTTTAATGCACTCACTGGGGCCTGCCTTTAAAGAACGTTTATAACAGCTTGAAACCAAGGCTTATAATAAACAAGTTGCTGTTCATCTTTCCGCTATATTCGCTGTCGGTAGGGATATACAGGTTATTTAACCCGAATTCATACCTGAAGTCAAGCGTCAGGAAAAAGATATCCAGGCCGGTGCCAATATCTATACCCCAGGAAATATCCTTAAAATTATCTTCGTCAAAAAAACCATCGATATCAGTTGATTTATTGACGATAAAATTAGCGGCAGGTCCGGCAAAAATCCTGAAATTAAAAACTTTGATGTTGAGCAGTTTATATCCAACCAGCAGAGGGACTCCGATACTTTGCAGTTTGATGGTTTCTTCGAGGCCCGTCGATTTGAATTCTATCGATCCACCACTGGTTGCATAGTATATTTCCGGCTGGAAATAAAGTTTTTTGCCGACCCTGATGAAAGCGCCGACCTGGAGATTATGCCTGATGCTTTCCTTAATGTCTTCGATGTCAGTAGATAACCTGGAAGTGGAGTAGCCTGCTTTCGGTCCGAAATTAAACTGGCTGAAAAGATTTAATGAGACAAATAGTCCCAGGAGCAGAATGATGAGCTTTTTCATGTTTATTGAATAATTGTATGCAAATATATTCTTTTAGCCTGAATCCTCAATGATTTGAGGTTCCGTTTACACACCCCCGTATGCATTTTAAATGTAAATTTGTGTAATGCAAGCAAAACGCCAGTTTGTAAGAATTATTTTTAAGGAGGATAAATTGTGAAGATTGCGCTTTCACAACTGAATTACCATATTGGTAACTTTACAGAGAACATCGGTAAGATTCGTCAGGCGATTGCCGGGGCGAAAAACGAGGGAGCCGACCTGGTGGTTTTTGCCGAACTGGCTGTTTGCGGTTATCCGCCGAGGGATTTCCTGGAATTCGGGGATTTCATCGACAGGTGCCACAATGCCGTCAGTGATATTGCTGTTGATTGCCGGGGCATCGCGGCCGTTCTGGGTTGCCCTGTGCCTAATGCAGACGGCAGTGGCAAGGATTTATTTAATGCAGCACTGTTCCTGGCCGATGGAAAGGTCAAGTTCAGGTATTTTAAGGCACTTCTGCCGAATTATGACGTTTTTGATGAATACCGTTACTTTGAGCCGGGAAGGCATTTCGACCTGGTCGAATACAAGGGCAGGCGCATCGCGCTGACTGTTTGCGAGGATCTCTGGAACATCGGAGGCGATCCGATGTATATCCTGAACCCGATGGATGAGCTGATGAAACGTAGCCCGGATTTCATCATCAACATTGCTGCATCACCTTTCCATTACGACCAGGCGGGCATCCGGCGGAAGGTTCTGACCGATAACGTGCGTAAGTATAAGATCCCCTTGTTTTATGTCAACCATGTGGGCGCCCAGACCGAACTGCTTTTCGACGGAGGGTCAATGGTTGTCGGGCCTGATGCACAAATCAGGGATGAGTTGCGGTTTTTCGATGAGGATTTAAAAATATTTGATCTGGAAGAAGTATTGCAAAATGCTGGCCCGGCTTATGAACCTGAACCGCATCACAAAATATCACTGATCCACGATGCGCTGGTCATGGGGATCCGCAATTATTTCCGGAAGCTGGGATTTTCAAAGGCGATACTGGGTTTATCGGGCGGCATCGATTCGGCTGTAACGATGGTGCTGGCTGTCCGCGCCCTTGGGAGCGAAAATGTCTGGGCCATTCTGTTGCCTTCTACGTTCTCCTCAGATCACTCTTTAAAAGATGCCGAAGACCTGGCTAAAAATCTCGGATGCAGATACAATACTATCCCGATCTCAGGTTCTTTTGATGCCATCAGGCATTCATTGGCCCCGTTGTTTATAGACCTACCATTCGATATTACTGAAGAAAATCTCCAGGCCAGGATCAGGGGTGTCATCCTGATGGCGTTGTCCAATAAATTCGGGCATATTTTGCTCAACACCTCCAATAAAAGTGAAGCTGCTGTCGGATATGGCACCCTTTACGGCGATATGAACGGCGGATTGTCGGTTTTGGGAGATGTTTACAAAACCCAGGTTCATGAGCTGGCCCGATTTATGAACCTGGAGGAGGAGGTCATACCTTTGAACACCATTCTCAAGCCGCCTTCAGCCGAATTGCGCCCGGATCAGAAGGACAGCGATTCACTCCCTGAATATGAGGTACTCGACCCTATCCTTTATCATTACATTGAATTGCGGAAAGGCCCCCGGGATCTTGTCGAAATGGGATATGATTTAAACCTGGTGCGGAGAGTGCTCTGGATGGTCAACAACAGCGAATACAAGCGCCATCAGACTCCACCGATACTGCGTGTTTCGCCCAAAGCTTTCGGAATGGGCCGTCGCATGCCTATAGCGGCCAGGTACCTGGCCATCTGATCAGACATTGACAGCCTCTACGGCTTTGATATCGGGAATGGCTTTTTTAATGGCCATTTCTACTCCGTTTTTCAGGGTGATGATGCTATAAGGGCATGAGCCGCAAGCGCCTGTCAGCTCCACATTCACTATATTGTCGTCGGTCAGGTTAATAAACCTAATATCCCCGCCATCTGCCTGAAGGTAAGGCCGTATCTGGTCCAATACATTCAGTATCTTCTTTTCAATTTCACTGTGATGAGACTGTTCCATAAAAATCTTTATATTGATCGTTAATCATGATGTTCCAGCAACGCCTGGATGTTGACGGCCAGGTTATGAAAAGCTTTGTATACCGGGGAATCCTCATCCAGAGCAATGGGCTTGCCGCTGTCTCCCGACTCGCAAATGCTTTGCACCAGCGGTATTTCTGCCAAAAGGTTCACCCTGGCGTTGTCGGCCAGTTTTCTGCCTCCATGTTTTCCAAACAGGTAATATTTGTTTTCCGGCAGCTCGGCAGGGGTGAAATACGACATGTTTTCGATCAGCCCCAGTATCTTTACCCTGATCTTTTCCTGGTTGAACATGCTGAATGCTTTTTTGGCATCGGCCAATGCTACCTCCTGCGGAGTCGTTACGATAGCGATACCATCGACCGGGTATTGCTGGACCAGTGTCAAGTGGATATCGCCGGTGCCGGGCGGGAGGTCGACCACCAGGTAATCCAGCTCACCCCAGTGGGTATCGTTAAACATCTGGTTCAAGGCCTGCGAAGCCATAGGGCCTCTCCAGATCAGCGCCTGTTGAGGGTCGACAAAGAAGCCGATCGACTGGATTTTAAGGCCATATTTTTCAATAGGAATGATCTGCCCGTTTTCAGCATCGGGGTCCATATGCGGTTTTTCATCTTCCACATCAAACATGATCGGAATGGATGGACCATAAATATCAGCATCAAGGATACCCACTTTATGACCCAGCTTTTGCAATGCAATGGCGAGGTTGACAGCCACCGTGGATTTGCCCACGCCGCCTTTGCCGGAACCGATGGCCACAATATGTTTCACACCTGCGAGTGAGGGATAGTCGGTCAGGAATTCGATGGTTACCTCTGCGTGTTCATCGACCTGGTTGCGAATGGCCGATTCGGCCATTTTTTGCAGGGTCTGCGGACTTTTCTGATCCGGTTTAGGGAAAGCGATGGCAAAGCTGACCTTGTTCCCCTCCACCTCGAGGTTCCTGACCATATTGAGCGATACGATATCGCTGCCCTTGGGAAAGTATAGGACGTCTTTTAATGCTTTCAGTATGAGTTCTTTCTTGTCTTCCATTCCGGAATTCTTTAATAGATAGCTGGCAAAAGTAGTAATAATAATTGAGCTTGCCGGAAGCAACTCTCAGTTATTCATAGTTCCCTGGCCGGATCCCAGAAATGTTCTTCAAAACGGATGATTTGGTCATTTTCGATGATGATCCCCTCAGCCTCCAACAATTGCTGCATGATCAGCGGTCCGCCGAAGTGGTGTTTACCGGTGAGCATGCCATTGCGGTTTACTACGCGATGAGCGGGAACGGGGTGCGGGTGGACATGACAGTTGTTCATGGCCCAGCCGACCATACGGGCCGACATTTTTCCGCCCAGGTAATTCGCGATAGCTCCATAGGAGGTTACCCTGCCGAAAGGTATCTGCCGGGCTACCCCGTAAACTTTTTCGAAGAAGGAATCATTACTTTGCATCGCTTAAAATAAATTCAATGTATTTGATCGGGATATTTTCCCGGCGGAACATTTGCTCATAGAATGTCTGGATGGCCGTGGCTTCATGGGCTTGTTCCATCTTATATATATCAGCAGATGAAAACAGAAGCTGATGGTTTTTTTCGTTGATGATACCCAAGGTATAGGTGTACAAATCCAGGTTATCTGTTTTAAGGTGGATAATGCTGCCTGATTTTAGCACGTGGGCATACCTTGACAGGAATTCGGGGGAGGTAAGCCGCTTATGGCGGCGACCGCCCTTCAGCTGCGGATCGGGAAAGGTCAGCCACAGTTCGTTGACTTCGTCCTGTTCAAAGAGATGATCAATACATTCAACTTTAGTCCGAATGAAGGCGACATTCTTCAGGCCCAGTTCTTCTACTGTTTTAGAACCTCTCCACAACCTGGCCCCCTTTATATCGATGCCGATAAAATTCCGGTCTGGTTTATGCAACGCCAGGTTTACGGTATATTCCCCTTTTCCGCAGCCCAACTCGAGTGTGATGGGGTTATCGTTGCCGAAATAATCGCGCCGCCATTTTCCTTGTAATGAAAATCCTGCCTGCAGCTCTTTATAAGTAGGTTGAAAAAGATGCGGGAAGTTCAGGTTTTCGGCAAAATGGATGAGCTTTTTCTTCGCCACGGCATTCGGTTGAGAAAGGATAAAAGGTCAGTACACCAATAACCATGCAGCCGGATTTTCCTCTTTCCGGATCTTTTCCAGAAAACCCAGTGCAGAAGGCTTGTCGACAAAGCTGCCGTAACTGATACGAAGGTGCCCCCTCGCGTTGGTTCCGGCTTCCCGTGCATAAAATCCACGGTTTATCAGTTCATCCAGGAACCTGCCGGCATTGGCGTGGTTTTCAAAGCACCCGCCGATGATATGGAACTTTTCAGCAGGCAATGCCAACACTTCCGGATCCTCATTCATTTGAGCGGCCGGTTCATCGCCTGGGACAGATAGCTCTTCTAACTCAGCCAACAGCGGTTCGGGTGAAACGGTCACATCTTCTGCCAGCCAGACTTCATTCGCATCCGGGATCATAATTGGCTCCTGGACTTTTTTCGTAAAAGAGAGCTGATTGGCCAGGCCTGAAATATCGGCGTAAAACATTTGCACCGATGCAGGGAAAAAGATGCCGTACAGCAGGAATAATATCACCGGGATGGATAGCGCCAGTGTCCACTTCACCGATGCCGGCTGTTTATGATGCCTGCTGCCAGGTTTCCTGTCGGCAGGTCGGGTCCTTAGCCTTGTTTTTGGCCGGTCAGCCACTTGCGGGAACAGGCTGAGGGATCCCATGCCATAACTTCCGCTGTAATAATTCGTTGAAGCCTCGGGGTTGAAAAGGATGGCTCCTTCTGCATTGAGCATAAGCTCTCCAACCTCCTGAAGTATGACACGCTGACCATTCAGCAAATCAGTTTTACACTGACCGGCAAACCGGCTGACCTCTGCGGATGCTTCATGGTAGGAGATTTTTCTGTCCTGCGCAATGGCGCTGATCAGCAGGCCGTCATCATGGACAAGCAGGCTGTTGAACGAAGGATATCGGCCGGGTGGGTAAATCCTGCCTTTATCACGGTCGATCCTGGAGTATTGATGATGCATGATAAAACCACCCAATCCCGGGATGGTTACACAATCATAAGAATACAATAATTCCCTGAGGTATGTTTCAGGCGCCTGCATATTATTATTTATGGCTTGTTTGGCAACGAAAATAATCAAAGCAGGCCAGTCATTCAAGCAATGTTAGTAATTTTTAATAAATCTTCCGGCGTGTCGACTGCGATGCTGTCGAATTCAGTGATGCCGATTTTTATCCGGTGACCGTGGTGCAGCCACCTTAGCTGTTCGAGTGATTCAGACACCTCCAGGATACAAACAGGCAGACTGCAGATGCTTTCCAGATTATCGGCGAGATACCCATAGATTCCGATATGTTTATAGTGAATACCATTCTTGTGCCACTGTGCATCTTCAACACCCTGCAGGTATGGAATGGGGGCCCTGCTGAAATAAAGGGCCTCCATGTTGGAAGTGAAGGCTACTTTAACAATATGGGGGCTAAAAATCTCTTCCTGCGTGACAATATTCCTGGCCAGGGTTGCTATGCCTGCACCGGGTTGCTTTAGCAACGATGCCACGATGCTGATCTGCTCAGGCCGGATGAAAGGTTCGTCACCCTGGATGTTGATCACGGCATCGGCGGGAATTTCCTGGCGTTTATTCCAGTGGAGCAGCGCTTCATGGCACCGCTCCGTTCCCGAGCGATGTTCGGATGATGTCATTATCGCCTTGAAACCGGCGGATGTGACGTGCCTGTAAATCCTTTCATCGTCCGTTGCTACAATGACATCATCCAGCGCCTGCGATAACAATGCCTGTTCACAAACCCTTTGGATCATCGATTTGCCATGGATATTGGCCAGGGGTTTTCCCGGATACCGGGTGGAACCGTAGCGGGCAGGAATTATTCCAATGATCTTCATCTAAGAAAAGTTAAAACAAACCGTGAATTTCGGCTTGTATTTTCTCAATGACCAGGCCGAGTTCCTGCGGGTTATCGGCGAAATTGACTTCATCCACATTAATTATCAATAGTTTGCCTTGCTTGTATTTCGATATCCATGCTTCATATCGTTCATTAAGGCTCTTCAGGTAATCCAACCGGATCGATTCCTCATACACCCTTCCGCGGCGCTGTATCTGCTTCACCAGGTTGGGCACGCTGGATTTCAAGTAGATTAAAAGATCGGGAGGTTTGATCAGCGCGCTGACCAGTTCGAACAAAGCGCTGTAATTTTCAAAATCCCTGGTTTCCATAAGGTTCATGGAATGCAGGTTGGGTGCGAAAATATAGGCGTCTTCATATATCGTACGATCCTGAACTACATTTTTACCACTTGCGTGAATATTGACGATTTGCCGGAACCGGCTGGCCAGAAAATAGACCTGAAGGTTGAATGACCATCTTTGCATATCCTCATAAAAACTATGAAGGTATGGATTGGATTCAACGTCTTCATAATGAGGCTCCCAGCCAAAATGTTTTGCGAGTAACCCTGTGAGTGTTGTTTTTCCTGCGCCGATATTGCCTGCTATTGCGATGTGCATGGGGATGGTATTTGATGATTAGTTTTGAGTTCTGAGTTTTGAGTTCTGAGTTTTGAGTTCTGAGTTTTGAGTTCTGAGTTTTGAGTTTTTTTTAATTGGTTCTTGGTTCTTGGTTCTTGGTTCTTGAATTTTAGATTTTTGTCTGTTCTTTTGTTTCGAGTGTTGCCAGAAGTTCTTCCACATAGATTCTGTCGTTAGAAAGGCGGGGAACTTTGTGCTGGCCGCCGAGTTTCCCTTTTTTCTTCAGCCATTTGTAAAATGTGGTTTTCGGCATTTTCCTTATCACCGGCGGGCAAAGCACCATGTCGCGGAAGCGTTTGGCTTCATAGTCGGAATTCAAAGATTTAAGGGCATTGTCGAGCGTCTCCCTGAAATATTCCAGGTTTTCCGGTTCCGTTTCAAATTCGATCAGCCACTCATGGGTAACCTTATCTCCATCTTGCGAGAAAGAAGGAGCTGCGGTAAATTCATTCACGATGGCATGGCATTTCTTACAGGCAATTGTGAGGGCTTTTTCAGCATTATCCACAATCAGCTCTTCACCGACGGCATTGATGAAATTCTTAGTCCGCCCTGTGATCTGTATCCGGAAAGGATTCAATGAAGTAAACCGGATAGTATCGCCTATAAGATACCGCCACAAGCCTCCGTTAGTAGAGATCACCAGCGCATAATTGGTTTCGGTGTCAACTTCATCAAGGCCATAGGAGCGTGGATGATCCTGATCCAGGTCATTGACAGGGATAAATTCATAGAAAATGCCGTAATCAAGCATTAGCAGCAGTTCCCGGGAATGGAAGTGGTCCTGTAGTCCAAAAAATCCCTCAGAGGCAGTGTATGTCTCCATGTAATTCATCTGGTCAGACCGGATCAGTTGTTTGAATTGTTCCTGGTAAGGCTGGAAATTGACACCGCCGTGAAAATAGACCTCCAGGTTAGGCCAGACCTGGAGGATGTCTGATTTCCCGGTTTTCTTGAGTATTCTTTTGAGCAGCAGTATCATCCATGAAGGGACGCCTGAAAGGCTGGTGACATTATGCGGGATGGTTTCGCTGGCCATCATTTCGATCTTATCCTCCCAGTTATCCATCAATGCAGTGCTTTTCTTAGGTACCCGGATAAACTCGGCCCAGCTGGGCAGATTTTGGATGATGATGGCGCTGAGGTCTCCGTCGTAGAATGAAGCGGTATTGATCTCGCTGATGCGATGGCTGCCTCCCATGGCCAGTCCGCGACCATCGAACAGTGCTGTGTTGGGGAAATTATTACAGTAGAGCGACAGCATATCCTTTCCGCCTTTGAAATGACATTCTTCCAAAGCTTCCTGGCTGACCGGTATGAACTTGCTTTTATCACTGGTTGTTCCGGAGGATTTGGCAAACCATTTGATTTCACCGGGCCACAGGATATTCTGCCGGCCCTGGCGCAGTTCATCAATGTAAGGTTTGAGCGTTTCATAGGTGTTCAGCGGTACGCGTTCCCTGAACTGATCCGGAGATGTGATGGATCTGTAGTCGTACTTTTTTCCCCATTCCGTATCCCTGGCTGATTGCATGAGCTTTCTGAACCATTCCGTTTGCACCTCATGCGGGTACTTGGTGAATAGTTCAATCTGGTGGATCCGTTTCTTGATCAGCCAGGATAATACCGAATTGATCAGCGCCATGGATTATTTAATGCCTGATGGATTGATGTCCAAAATTACAATTTATAAGGAATAGGTCAGGAAAGTCGGTTTTATTTTTTAAACATTAGCGCTTCGTGGTTGATTAACAGGTATGAAATTTATGGCAGGTGATTATTTTGGCGCGTATTTTAAGGTTAGCAAGCCGATAGAGGCGAAGATGATATTGGGTATCCAGGCGGCGACCAAAGGGGGCAGGTCGCCATAGGTGGCAAAGACGGTAGTGATGCGCATGAAAAGGATATAGGTAAAAGCCAGCAGTATGCCCAATCCAAGGTGCATTCCGATGCCTCCCCGCATCTTCCGGCTGGATAAAGAGACCCCTATCAACGTCATGACCAGGGTGGCAAAAGGCGATGATATCCTGTTGTGCTTTTCCATCTCATAGAAAATCACCTCCTCGGAGCCTTTCAACCTTTCCTGATCGATAAATTGCTGCAATTCCAGGAAATTCATCTCTTCATAATCCTCTTTTTTAATGTATAACTCCTCCGGCCTGAGATTTAATATAGTATCAAGCCTTGTTCCTCTTCGGATCCATTCCTTTGTCTCGTCGATCCTCCTGGTCATGTAATGTTCGATGGTCCATTGCCTATTTGTACTATCCCATGCAATGCGGTCAGCCATCAATTTGTATTCCAGGTTGTTCCCGGAGAATTTTTCCATGGTAAACCTGTAACCGGTCTTGGTTTTCAGGTTGAAACTCTCCAGGTATACGAAAGTGCCGGGACTGATCTGAAAGTGGATATGGGTAGCCTTGCTCCTGGAAAGGTTCTGAATGTATTTATCGGTAAAAGCACGTCGCTTTTGATTGGTGTGCGGGATGAGGAAATTTGCCAGGTAAAATGACAGGATCGCAAGAATAAAGGCCGAGATAAAATAAGGCCGCAACATCCGGTAATAGCTTACCCCGCTGCTGAGAATGGCGATGATCTCCGAATTGGAGGCCATCTTGGATGTGAAATAGATGACGGCTATGAAAGTGAAAAGGTAACTGAAAAGATTGACAAAATAAGGGATGAAATTGAAATAATAATCGAATATGATATCGTTTAGCGGTGCGTTTTTGGAAATAAAGTCATCGATATTTTCCGAAATGTCAAAAATAATAACGATCATGATCAGCAGGGAGATGGCATAGAAAAAAGTGCCCAGGAATTTTTTGATGATATAGTAATCGATAGTTTTCAAGGGCGGTTTTTACAATATACGTTTCAAATTTAGAAAAATTGTCAAAGCCTGGAGGATAATGGCCTGATCATGCTTTCTTTCCAGGAGCTGAAAGTCCCTGATTTGATATTTTCCCTGGCTTCCCGCATCAGCCAGGCGTAGAATGCCAGGTTGTGCAGGCTGGCTAGCATGGCGCCCAGCATTTCATTCGACATGATCAGGTGCCGCAGGAAAGCCTTGCTGCAGGTCCTGTTTTCGGGAAGGATGCCCGATTCATCCAGCGGTGAAAAATCGTTTTTCCACTTTTCATTTTTTATATTGATGATCCCCTTTTTAGTAAAGATCATGCCGTTCCTGCCGTTTCGGGTAGGCATGACACAATCGAACATATCCACTCCCAGGGCGATGCTGTGCAGCAAATTCACAGGCGTGCCCACGCCCATGAGGTAGCGGGGTTTGTCTGCCGGAAGGATGCGGCACACCTGGTCGGTCATGGCATACATCTCCTCTTCCGGCTCCCCGACCGACAACCCGCCGATGGCGTTTCCCCCGGCATCTGCAGCGGCAATATATTCTGCTGATTTAGTGCGCAGATCCGCAAAGGTGCCTCCCTGGACGATCGGGAACAATTCCTGCTCATTGCCGTATAGGGGGATTGTCTCGCTGAATCTGGTGAAACAACGGTCGAGCCAGCGGTGTGTCAGGTGCATGGACCGTTCCACATAATCTTTCGGGCTCGGAAAAGGCGGGCATTCGTCAAAGGCCATCATTATGTCGCTGCCCAGTGTCCGCTGAATGTCAATCACATTTTCAGGTGTGAATGTGTGACGTGAGCCGTCGATATGAGACTGGA
>JAHYJL010000001.1 GCA_019429045.1 Bacteroidales bacterium | reverse complement strand
AACTGCCCCGGCGCCACCCCCGCGATACTCTTTTCAGAATGAATAATATACCTCACCCCCCCCATGCCTCCATGCCCCCATGCCCCCATGCCTCCAAGCCCCCATGCCTCCATGCCTCCATGCCCCCATGCCTCCAAGCCCCCATGCCTCCATGCCTCCATGCTTCCCTTATTAAACTCCGGCTGATGGCGGATCTTGAAACATACCGGCTGCGGGGCCGTATAATCCCGGTCGGGGTCCTCGTTGATGAACAGGAAATCGGACACCGGAACCGCATGGCTGTGCTGGGCGATGGGATCATAACCGTTGGAGACGTAAATGATGTTGTTATTTGTGTCTTTTTGAACGACGAACCACGGTCCCTGCCCGAGCCCCAGACCTTTGCGCTGTCCGATAGTATGGAACCAGAAGCCCTTGTGTTTGCCAAGGATCTTCCCGGTTTCCAGTTCCACGATCTCCCCTTCTTTTTCTCCCAGGTAGCGTTTGATAAATTCGTTGTAGTTGATCTTTCCCAAAAAGCAGATCCCCTGGCTGTCGGGCCGGCGGGCGCTGGGCAAACGCAGCTCCTCCGCCATTTTCCGCACCTCCCCTTTCTCCATGCCTCCGATTGGAAACATGGCCTTCGACAATTGCGGGTAGGTGATGCGGCCCAGGAAGTAAGTCTGGTCCTTGCGCCGGTCCTTTGCCGTGGCGAGATAATATTTCCCATCCTTTTCCAGCACCCGGGCATAATGGCCGGTGGCGATCTTATCGAAGCCCTTGCCGAATTTATCGTCGAAGCTGCCGAACTTGATGAAGCGGTTGCACATCACGTCGGGATTGGGGGTCAGGCCTTTGCGGACCGTGTCGAGGGTATATTGCACCACCCGGTTCCAGTACTCTTCATGCAGGTTGGCGATTTCGAAGCGGCAGCCGTATTTTTTGGCGATAAATGTGGTGATTTCAATGTCTTCCTCCGACGGGCAGTCCATGAACCCCGGCTCGTTGTCCATGCCGATATGGATGTAAAAGATCACGGGATCATATCCCATCTCCCTGAGCAATGGAACGGCAACGGAGGAATCCACGCCTCCCGAAACGAGCGCAGCGATTTGCATGGTACAAAGGTAAAGGAAATAAAAGCAGATCCCTCTCCGCCTTTGGCGGATCGGGATGACGCGTCATCCCGAGCAGAGCGAGGGATCTGAAAAATGCCTAAATCAACCCTTTCGCGTGCTTCTCCCCTATCACCTTCAGCATATCGGCTGTCATGGTCTCCAGGTTCCATTTCGGGTCCCAGCCCCATTCTTCGCGGGCGCAGGAGTCATCCATGCTGTTGGGCCAGGAGTCGGCGATGGCTTTTTTCATCGGGTCGATGTCGTAGCTCATCACGAAACCGGGGATGTGCTTTTTGATCTCGCCGGCAATGATCTCCGGGTCGAAGCTCATGGCGGTGACGTTAAAGGCGTTGCGGTGTTTCAGCCGGGCCGGGTCGGCCTCCATCAGGGCGATGGCGGCGTCGAGGGCGTCGGGCATGTACATCATATCGAGGAAGGTGCCGGCCGGCAGGGGGCAGGTGAATTTCTTCTCCTTGATGGCGGCGTAGTAGATCTCCACGGCGTAGTCGGTGGTGCCGCCACCCGGGAGGGTAACATTGGAGATGATGCCGGGGTAGCGCAGGCCACGGGTATCCACACCGAATTTCTTGAAGTAGTAATCGCTGAGGAGTTCGCCGGTGACCTTGGTCACGCCGTACATGGTATTGGGGCGCTGGATGGTATCCTGCGGGGTGTTATCCAGCGGGGTAGTGGGCCCGAAGGCGCCGATGGAGGAGGGGAAGAAGACGGCGCACCCGTTTTCGCGGGCCACTTCGAGGCAGTTGAACACGCCGCCCACGCCCACGTTCCAGGCCATGACCGGGTTGCCTTCCGCCACGGCCGACAAAAGGGCGGCCATGTTGTAAATGGTATAGATCTTGTATTTTTTGACAATTTCGGCAATCCGGGCGGCGTCGGTCGCGTCGACCCTTTCCAGCGGTCCCGATTCGGCCAGTTCCTTCGACGGTTCCGTTTTACGGTATCCCGCCACCACGTTGGCGGCACCATACACTTGCCTGAGGCGCATGGTCAGTTCCGATCCGATCTGACCCACCGCACCGATCACGAGTATCTTCTTCATATTAAATCGTTTGATCGTTTTGTGAATTAATTAACAACTTGCGGCAAAAATATAAAAGTTATTGATCATGCAGCAGGTTTGGAAAAAGTATTGCGTATTTAATAGCCGCCCAGACACGAATCTCATCTGCAAAAGAGCTTACTTTCCCCACCCGCACTTTCTCGTTGATAACTTTCCTAAGAATTACTTATGAAAATGGAAAAGGAATTATTACTTTTGGACAAATAAAGTCCAAATTAATTGAATCAAAACAGATGCTGTCAATAGGGGAACAAATAAGAAAGTTACGGGAAGACCAGAGATTGCCATTACGAAAAGTTGCGGCTGAACTGGACATTGACCAATCCATTCTAAGCAAGATTGAAAGAGGTGAACGGAAAGCTTCAAAGGACCAGATCATTCAAATAGCCAGAATTTTCAGTGTTGACGAGAAAGAATTACTCATCAATTATTTGAGTGACAGGGTGCTGTATGACCTGAAAGATGAAGATTTGGCTACAGCTGCATTAAAAGTGGCTGAAAAGAAAATTAAATACATGACCAAAAATCAGAATGGGAAATAGAAATTCTATACAACCCATGGAACAAGAATTACCAAGTCATTTTGCTGACCGGCTAGGTGTATTGTATGCTTCTTCAGTTAGCCAACAGCATAAAAAGAAAAACGGACAATTTTTTACTCCTGTTGAAATCGCTGGATTAATGGCTTCCTACTCTGAATTTGATGGTGATTCTATTCGCATACTTGACCCCGGATGCGGTTCTGCGGTTTTGTCTTGTAACCTAATTGAGCATATTGCAAACAGCAACAAGATTCTAAAAACCATTGAGTTGGTCGCTTACGAAACAGATTCAGAACTTATCACTATTTTACAACAGGCGCTTGATTATTTAGAAAAATGGGGAAATCAACAGGGAATCAATATCAAAACAAAACTTCATACCGAAGACTTTATTCTTCATAATTCCGATCGTTTTAAAGAAACTGGCGATTTGTTTTCCAAACCGTTTGAGCAGTTCGACATTGTCATTTCAAACCCTCCCTATTTCAAACTATCTATTGACGACATAAGAGTAAAAGTTGCAAAAGTCGTAGTGAATGGCCACCCGAATATTTATGCCATCTTCATGGCATTATCGGCAAAAATGCTAAAAGAAAACGGCGAGTTAATTTTTATCACTCCACGCAGCTATGCGGCAGGCAGATATTTCAAAATCTTCCGGGATTTTTTCTTTAAACTCATAGATTTGGATAGGGTGCACCTTTTTGTTTCCCGAAAAGACACTTTTTGCAGAGATAAAGTACTGCAGGAAACCGTTATTATTAAAGGAACAAAACGAGCCACGCCCGAATCTCATGTAATTATTTCATCATCAAGTGGATTGAAAGACTTACACGCTCCATTAATCAAGACTTTTCCCAAAAATGACATCATAGATATGAATTCAAATGAGAAAATCCTCTATCTACCAACAACCAACTATGATGAAGAGGTGTTGGAAATTTTCAAAAACTGGACAGGTAATTTAGCCAAATACAATCTCAAGATTTCAACCGGTCCTGTTGTGGCTTTCCGGGCCAGGAATTACCTAAGTGAGAATTTTGAGAATGGAAAGGTGCAATTAGCCCCTCTTTTCTGGTTGCACAATGTGAAACAGATGATATTGGAATGGCCAATAGTCAAGCCGAATAAAGAGCAATACATAAACATTGAGGAAAAGGCCATGCCGCTCCTCATTCCCAACAAAAACTATATCCTGTTGAGACGTTTCAGCAGCAAGGATGATAAAAACCGGTTGATTGCCGCCCCATACTTCTGCAACTTCATTAAATCAGATTTTATCGGTGTTGAAAATAAGGTGAATTACATATATCGTCCAAAAGGACACCTTGAGCGAAATGAAGTTGTTGGGCTTTGTGCATTACTTAACAGCAGCTTATTTGATGCGTATTTCAGGATTTTTAACGGCAATGTTAATGTGAGTGCCACAGAGTTAAGGGAAATGTCATTGCCTCCACTAGATACCATTCAGGAAATCGGTAACACAATTATCCTGTCCAACGTTTTTTCAGTAGAGAATACAAACCGGATTGTAAATGAATATTTTGAACCAGCATACAGTAAATTAGTAAAATTGAAGAAGCAAAACAGATATTGAAAGCGTTGGGACTTCCAAAGAGGCAGCAAAATGATCGCTCTGCATTAACGCCTTGCTTTGTGCAACCTGAAAGAAAAGGACAAATGGAACAAGGCCAAAGCCGTTAGCATGTCTGTTGTTGGTAATAAGGAGAATGCCAAGTATGAAGGCGTGATGTGTTTCATTGCCAAGCATTACAACAAACCGTATGCGGAAAACTCACGGGAAACATTCCGCAGACAAACACTTCATCAATTTGTTCAGGCAGTTATCGTTAACCACAATCCTGAAAATCTTGAATTAGCAACAAACAGTAAGGACAATCATTACCGATTATCACCAGAAGCCTTGAAAGTCATTAAATCCTTCAACAGTAGAAACTGGAATAAAGAGATTAAATATTTCAAAGAGAATGTGGGCTTGTTAAGAGACAAATATCACAAGAAAAGAGAATTACGCAAAATCCCATTGAAGCTGAAGGACGGTACAGAACTTACATTTTCTCCGGGCAAACACAATGAAGTTCAGATTGCCATCATTGAAGAATTTTCTCCACGCTTTGCTCCCGGAAGTGATTTACTTTATGTAGGTGATACCGCCAAGAAAGATCTTTACATGGATAAAAAGGGTTTGGAAAAACTGGGAATCCCGATTGATGAGCACAGTAAGTTGCCGGATGTCGTTCTGTACGACAAAAAGAAAAAGTGGTTGTTCCTGATTGAAGCGGTTACGTCACATGGTCCGGTTTCACCAAAACGGATTGTAGAAATGGAAAAGATGTTGAAGAATTGCAAAGCCGGGAAAATATACGTGACAGCTTTTCCTGATTTCAAGGAGTTCAAACGCCATACTTCTGAAATTGCCTGGGAAACGGAAGTTTGGGTAGTCAGCTTCCCAGATCATATGATCCACTTTAACGGAGATAAATTTATAGGACCGAGATAAATTGATTACAAATGATGATTGATGAAAACACCGAACCCGAATGGATGCAGAATATTGCGCTGGAAATGAACCTGTCGGAAACTGCATTTATTATTCATAATGGGGGCTTTTTCAAGATACGGTATTTTACACCTGAAAGAGAAGTGCCTTTATACGGACATGCTACGCTGGCCAGTGCCCATATAATTTATGAAACGGGAATACTTGGTGATCATGAAGTAATTATTTTTAAGGCAGAAGGTGGAGACTTGACGGTATCCCGGGAGTCGGACTGGATTAAAATGAACTTCCCAGAATATCCTTTAAAAAAGATTAATCCAATAAAAGCATTTAAGGATACTATTGGATTTGAGCCAGTTGAAATGTACTCGAGCCTGTATGACTGGATAATTGCAGTTGCTAAATCGCCGGAAGAAATCATACAGGCGAAGCCAGATTTCGAAACAATGAAAAGAAACGGTTTAGGACACTTGATAATAACGGCGAAATCAGAGCTAAACTCATTTCAATTGTCTAAGCGGACTGGAATCCTGAGAGTTAAGCAGATTGACAACCGGGTTGAGATATGGGGGAAAGCAATAACAATATTTAGAGCGGAATTGAAAATATAAAAAATTAAAAAAATGAATAAAAAACAATGGTACGAAACATTATTTGAAAACTATGGTCAAAAATATGACAATGAATGTTTCACACAGGGAACAATAGGCGAATGTGATTTTATTGAGAAAGAGATAAGTTACAACAAGGAGTCAAAGATTATTGATATTGGATGCGGCACAGGTCGTCATTCAATTGAGTTATCAAAAAGAGGTTATTCAATGACAGGGATTGATCTGTCTGAATCGTTACTCGAAAAAGCGAGAGAAAAGGCAAAACAGAACGGTTTACAAATTGAATTTTTAAGGCACGATGCACGAAATTTGCCGTTTGAAAACCAATTTGATCTGGCTATCATGATGTGTGAAGGAGGCTTTCCACTAATGGAAACCGATGAAATGAATTTCGAAATTCTTAAAAATGTTACAAAATCTTTGAAGAGCAAGTCAAAATTCATTTTCACAACCTTAAACGGATTATTCCCATTGTTTCACTCAATAAATGATTTTCACGCTGATGGGTCTGTTGAAGCCAGTGCCACATACGACAGCAAGAATTTTGATCTGATGACTTTCAGGGATTTCAACATTACCAAAATGGTTGATGACAACGGAGTAGAAAAAGAACTCGATTGCAACGAAAGGTATTATATGCCATCTGAAATAACCTGGTTGCTGAAAACACTTGGATTTGCAAAAATTGAAATCTTCGGAGCCAAACTCGGTGCTTTTTCCCGTGAAGATAAATTAACGACCGAAGACTATGAAATGTTGGTTATTGCAAAAAGATAGAACATGAAGACAAAAGGAACAATTCATGACAGCAATGTGAAAAAATTTATTTAAATTTGCTGATTCTTATATAAGAATAATTCTTTCAAGAGAAGATTTCAAATGAACGTGCCGGTAGAAAATATACGAAAAAGGCTTTCTGAAAAGGGATTAAAAGTTACGCCGCAGCGCATCACCATTCTCAAGGCTGTTTGTGGCCTGAACAACCATCCCACTGCGGAGAATATCATTGAACATATTCATCGCTCCAATCCAAATATTGCAACAGGAACAGTTTATAAGGTACTGGATACATTGGTTGAAAAAAAGCTGATCAGGAAAGTAAAAACGGATAGAGACGTGATGCGGTATGATGGTGTCCTTGAACCCCATCATCATTTGTATTGTTCCTCCGGCAGTTTGATCGAAGATTATGTTGACTCCGACCTGGATGAATTATTGAAAGCCTACTTTGCTTCGAAAAGGCCCGCCGGGTTTAAAGTTGAAGAAATCGTCCTTGAGATCAGGGGAACATTCGATACACGGTAAATACTAACTTAAAAACAAATATCATGGACAAAAAAGAAGACAACATGGGCAAATGTCCCGTTACGGGAGCAACAAAAAAGCACAATGTTGGTTCCGGCGGCACAAAAAACCGCGATTGGTGGCCCAACCAGTTGAAATTGAATATCCTTCGCCAGAACTCATCCCTGTCGAATCCCATGGGGAAAGATTTCAACTATGCGGAAGCATTCAAAAGCCTGGATTATGAGGCTTTGAAAAAGGACCTGCATGCTTTGATGACCGATTCCCAGGACTGGTGGCCGGCGGATTTCGGGCACTACGGGCCTTTTTTCATCCGCATGGCATGGCATAGCGCCGGCACCTACCGCATCGGTGATGGCCGGGGTGGTGCGGGAACCGGACTGCAACGCTTTGCGCCGCTCAACAGCTGGCCCGACAACGTCAACCTCGACAAGGCACGCAGGCTATTGTGGCCGATCAAGCAGAAGTACGGCCGGAAAATATCCTGGGCCGACCTGATGATCCTGACCGGCAATGTGGCGCTTGAATCCATGGGCTTTAAAACCTTTGGCTTTGCAGGCGGGCGTGAAGATGTATGGGAGCCGGAGGAGGGCATTTACTGGGGGTCCGAAGCCGAATGGCTGGGCGACAAACGCTACTCAGGCGAACGCGACCTTGAAAACCCTCTGGCAGCCGTGCAGATGGGATTGATCTATGTGAACCCGGAAGGGCCGAACGGTAACCCGGATCCGATCGCTGCGGCGAAAGATATCCGTGAGACTTTCGCCCGGATGGCCATGAATGACGAAGAAACGGTAGCCCTGATTGCCGGCGGGCACACTTTCGGCAAAACCCACGGGGCCGGGGATGCAAACCTTCTCGGACCCGAACCCGAAGCCGCCGGCCTCGAAGAGCAGGGTCTGGGCTGGAAAAGCAAATTTGGCGCCGGCAAAGGAGGCGACGCGATCACCAGCGGCATTGAGGTTATCTGGACCACCACGCCCACCAAGTGGAGCAACAACTTCTTCTGGAACCTGTTCGGCTACGAATGGGAGCTCGAGAAGAGCCCGGCCGGCGCGCACCAGTGGCGCCCGAAGCATGGCATGGGACAAGGTACGGTACCCGATGCCCATGACAAATCAAAACGCCATGCGCCGAAAATGCTGACCACGGATCTTTCCCTGCGGGTCGATCCTGTCTATGAAAAGATCTCCCGGCGCTTCATGGAGAACCCGGATGAGTTCGCCGACGCCTTCTCCCGTGCCTGGTTCAAGCTGACCCACCGGGATATGGGACCACGGGCACGCTACCTGGGGCCCGAAGTGCCGAAGGAAGACCTGATCTGGCAGGACCCCGTTCCGGCCGCGGATCATCCCCTGATCGATGACAAGGACATTGCCTCCCTGAAAGCCAAAGTATTGTCGTCAGGACTTTCGGTCTCGCAACTCGTATCCACCGCCTGGGGGTCGGCTTTCACCTTCCGCGGATCCGACAAAAGGGGCGGCGCCAACGGCGCCCGCATCCGCCTGGCTCCCCAGAAAGACTGGGCAGTGAACAATCCTCCCCAGCTGAAAAAAGTGCTGGAAACGCTGGAAGGCATACAGAAAGAATTCAACAGCGCCCAAACCGGCGGGAAAAAGATTTCCCTGGCCGACCTGATCGTGCTGGCCGGTTGCGCCGGCGTGGAGAAAGCAGCGAAAGATGCCGGGCATAACATAAAGGTTCCCTTCACCCCGGGACGCTCGGATGCCTCGCAGGAGCAAACCGACGCAGAAGCTTTTACCGTACTGGAGCCTGCAGCCGACGGCTTCCGCAACTATCTAAAAACAAAATACGCCATATGTTCGGAAGAATTGCTGGTGGATAAAGCCCAATTACTGACACTCACGGCTCCTGAAGTGACCGTCCTGGTGGGTGGCATGCGTGTGCTGAACACCAACTTCGACCACTCCAAACACGGTGTGTTTACCAGCCGTCCCGAAACCCTGACCAATGATTTCTTCATGAATCTGCTCGACATGGGAACGGTCTGGAAAGCCACTTCTGAATCGCAGGAGGAATTTGAAGGACATGATCGCAAAACCGGCGACCTGAAATGGACGGGGACCCGAGTGGATATGATCTTCGGTTCCAATTCGGAGCTCCGGGCCCTTGCCGAAGTTTACGGCAGCGCCGACGCGCAGGAAAAATTCGTGCAGGACTTCGTAGCAGCCTGGGACAAGGTGATGAACCTCGACCGGTTTGACCTGTAGTTCAGGCGAATAAATTACATTACTGCTGCCTGATCGAGGCGGAGGCAGTTGCGGTTCTTTAGAAATCGAAAACTGAACATTTCGGGATATTCAATGTTCCGTAAGCATGAAAATCCTTCTCACCGGCGTAACCGGTTACATTGGCAAAAGACTTCTTCCGGTTTTACTCGAACAGGGCCACGAGGTGGTGTGTTGTGTCAGGGATAAAAGGCGATTTGATGGTTCCCGGTTTCATCCGCCGGTTGGCGGACAAGATTCCGGGTTCCGGCTTAACTATTATTAAAGTTGATTTTCTGGATGAACAAAGCCTGGGAGCGATACCGGAAGACATTGATGTGGCATATTACCTGGTGCATTCCATGTCGTCGGCAATCGGCGATTTTGAGGAAATGGAGAAACGCTCGGCAGAAAATTTCAGGGACCGGATCAACCAGACTCAAGCCAAACAGGTCATCTACCTGAGCGGGATCATCAACAGCCAGGATTTATCCAAACATCTTTCTTCCCGAAAGGCGGTTGAAGATACCCTCAGGCAGGGCAATTACCAACTGACCACCCTCAGGGCTGGGATCATTGTCGGCAGTGGGAGCGCTTCATTCGAAATTATCCGCGACCTGGTGGAGAAACTGCCGGTGATGATCGCTCCCAGGTGGCTCGATACCCGTTCCCAGCCGATCGCCATCCGGAATGTCATCCAGTTCCTCAACGGGGTTTTGCTCCGGGAGGAAACGTTCGACAAGAGCTTCGACATCGGCGGCCCGGAGATCCTTACCTACAAAGAAATGCTGCTGC
Source organism: Bacteroidales bacterium (assembly GCA_019429045.1). Classification (GTDB taxonomy): domain Bacteria; phylum Bacteroidota; class Bacteroidia; order Bacteroidales; family JAGOPY01; genus JAGOPY01. Next base: position 58,302 of record JAHYJL010000001.1, on the reverse strand, counting down.
GGTTTGCTAAGGTCCGGAAGCTCAGGCGCGGCATTTTTGTCGTCCCGGTCATGACGCCAAAGCTATCATCCTACTGGCTGTATTTTATCACCTCCACTTCGTATAAACTTGCCGTGAACCTGGTCGACAGCATGAAAGTCGAAATTGTTTGCAGCGGGAACAACCTTTCCCGGCTGCTCAATATTGAATTGCTCAGCTATGAAGATGCTGTTCGCCTGGCCTTCGACAAGATAGAGCAGCATGATGTGCTTTCGAGCTGGACGGACGCTATGTCTGGGGCAAAGCTATCGAAAGGCATCAGCCGGCTGGTCGAAATACCGGAAAACGGGTGTTTTAAGGACATTCGGAAAAGAACTATCGATAACGAAGCGAGGGTTTTAGACCGGATCTGGTCCATCGGAGGAAAGAATGGATGGTACTACGGCAATTGGTTATGGGAGATCAGGGGCTTTCTGGATTAAATGAGCGGAGGTGTGGGCTTGCGCAGGGGCAGGAGGGACGATCAGCACCTGGCGGCCGGCGATTCACTTGATTTCTGGCGGGTTTTGTATGCCAGCAAAGAGGAAAAACGCTTGCTGCTCTATGCTGAAATGAAGCTACCCGGGGAAGCATGGCTGGAGTTTAAGATTCAAGATGGCATTTTGTTTCAGACCGCTACTTTTCGGCCCCTTGGATTGTTGGGAAGGTTGTACTGGTATTCCGTTCTGCCTTTTCATGGCTTTATCTTCCGGGGGATGATCGGGAATATTGCCAAAACCGGGTAATAATGACCGCTAAGGGGCCCTAAGGAGATAGAACCTAGTGTTTATCAGTGCCTTCAGTGCCTCGGTGGTGATAATTTCGACATAAAGTACTTTCACAAATAATTTAGATATTTAGAATGGCCTTTCATCAATTGATAAAAAAGCAATTTGCCCCGGCAACTGTTGAACAGGCCTGGGATTTATCGGCAGTATGGCGAATGCATTGTTTATCAGCAGGCAGCTGTAAGGGATATTTGATTACCGGGAAAAAGCGAAGAGAAAGAGGTTTCCGTGATCGGGCCCCTGTTTTTTTTAACCTACCTTTTCCGGTCGCCCAGATCCAGCTTCTTCCTCAACTGGCCTGTCAGCGAGGGTGTATCAATTCTCCGTTCCCAGCAATCGCCCTGCGCATTCGAAACCTTTTGCATCATCTTTAAAGGAAAAATCCTCAGTCACCACCCGATCAGCAATACCAGGTTTGAAAATATAATGAAATGATACCGATATTTGAACTCGCCAAAGAAGGAATTATACCCAATCAAAAACCGGGAACCCCGCCATGAAATACATTGCTCTCCTCAGAGGAATTAACGTTGGAAAATCGATCCGCGTAGATATGAAAGCGCTGAAGACGTTATTTGAAGCGCTCGGCTATACCAATGTTTCGACCTATATCAACTCAGGGAATATTATTTTCGAATCAGATGAAAATCAGGATAAGGTACTTGAAAAAATCATCACCACATTAAAAAAAGAATTCAATGCCGACATCCCGACACTTGTCATGACAATACAAGAAATGAAAGCCATTGCGGAAGCCATCCCTGATGAATGGTTGAACGATGCGACGTACAAGACCGACGTGGCTTACCTTTTTCCACAAATCGACTCGGAAAAGACCATTAATGAACTTCCATTAAAAAAGGAGTTCCTGGATATACGCTATGTGAAAGGCGCCATCTTCTGGAATGTCGACAGGAATAACTACAACAAAAGCCAATTAAACAAGATCATCAGCCACAGGTATTATCAGCTTATGACCGTGAGAAATGTCAATACCGCGCGATTTCTGGCAGGGGAGAAGTAACCAGGATTTCCAACCCGCGGGCTGGAAACTCTCCCTGTTGCATCCCCCGGCCTGTAAGCGTCTGCAGGCCCTGACAGTGTATAATTAGAATGCCATCCCCCGATCCGCCCCGATAGCTATTGGGGTCCGCGTTCTATAATGTGAATATTCCTGCCCAACTTGTACCACTTTGCCCGGGAATGAGTGGTGAATTTGCCCGGAACAAACAAAAATGTTTTGAAACAATATCACGTTTATTATTGTAGTATTTTTACAATATGGATATACAAACAGCGAAAATAGAATTAGCGAAACTCATTCTTAGCATTGACAGTCCTACATTGATTGCTAAAATCAAGGAGTTACTCACAAAAGAATCGGGTGATTTCTGGCATACGTTAAGTGAATCCGAAAAGCAGGAAATCATTTTCGGAATAGATCAATTGGACAATGGTCAAAGAATATCTTTTGAAGAATTTTTAAGTTGCTAAAGAAAAATTTCTATCAAAGTTTAAGAACGCAATCAAACAAGTGTCCATCCACCCAAAAAGCTGTCCGGAGTCTCATGAAATGAATGGCATTTTCAGGTGTGTGATTACTCCCCAATCTTCTTTCTATTACCGTATAAAAAATGATGAAATCGAAATAATCACTTTGTTTGATAATCGCCAAGATCAACAAAAAGTATTCGAAGAACTTAAGAAACACCTTACATAATAAATAAAGCTTCGTCCGGTGCAGCCTTTGTAGCCCCGATCCGCCTCATCCGCGTGCCATAAAATCGAAAACCGACAATCACATAATTCCCCTCTTCCCCTCTTCCCCTCTTCCCCTCTTCCCCTCTTCCCCTCTTCCCCTCTTCCCCTCTTCCCCTCTTCCCCTCTTCTCCCTCACCTCCCCACCATCTTCACACTCAGCCCCTTCTGCGCCGACCAGCCTTCGGCATCCGTCAGGCTGATGTATAAATGATAATCGCCGGTATCAAACGGGCCATGGGCATTTCCTGACGGAATGGTAATGGTCAGATCGGTCACATGCTCGCTCAGTCCGGCCGGGATGTCGTAGTCCTGGATGAAGAGATACTGATTGACTGGCGCTTTGATGGGATCCATGTTACATTCGGTGACCTCTGTGCTGTGGGAATGATGGTCGAAATTCTGATGGATCTCAATGCTGAATGAACCCAGTTCCACATTATCGGTGAAGCGTACTCTCATGGTGAAGGATTCACCGAAATACAGGGTGTCGCAATTCACCGGGAAGGCATCCTGGATGCTTAGATCAATGGTAGGTTTTTCTTTGTCTATTTTATCCTTTTTTCTTAACCACAAAGGACACGAAGGGTATCACAAAGTACACAAAGGGGGGAGGCACCCATTCAACCGCGATTTACGGAAGGGAAGAGGTGATCGTTTCTGTAAGAGACCTGTTATTCATCAAATCTGAACACGGAACGTATTTCCAGGGTAAGCGGTAATTCACAGATTTGGTTGGAACCCAAGAACCAAGAACCAGGAACCAAGAACCAGGCCCCCACCATTCATACCTGTATTAAAAGCATTCTCGGCAGGAATTTTTTCAGCGGGATTATTTTCCGTTGGGATTATCTCTGTAGGGCTGTTCAGTATCGGGGTCTTCTCGCTGGGCGTATTCAATATCGGTGTCATTGCCCTGGGATTATTCTTGATAGCCTGGAAGAAGGAATATGCCAAAGTCCGGCTGGCTGAGGAGACTGAAGAAGTTTAATTCAATCCCACTAAATTTATGGTCCCCTTACCTGGGAAGCTCCTCTCCGGGGGAGTAAACCGTTTTGCCTGTGGCAAACTCCACCGGTTCCAGCGATTTAAGATAGCGATACAGCGCTTTCATGTCAGTCTCATCCATGCGGGAAAAACATCCCCATGGCATGGGGCTTCCCTTGTGTACCCTTCCGCTTTTAAAACGGCGCAATGCGCCGGACCATAAGCCAGGTATTTTCCCCGTTCGATCAGCACAGGGTCATCGCTGGCCACAATGTCAGGATAAGGGGCGTCAAAGGTTCTTTTCCAGGATAGTTGCACATAGCTGAAAAACACAACGATTACCAGGACCAGCACAAAGCCTGCCCAGAATAAAATCTTTATGAATTTTGGTTCTTCAGAAAGATGTACCCGGAACCTTTAAGGATAGGATTAACTACTACTACCTTCTTGTGTACTGCATCAACGGCCTCATTGATGATTTTCTTGATGTGGAACCGGTCAAAGACAATATCAGCATTGGGGAAGTTGTCCTGAACTCCTCATAAAAGAACAATGGCCCGCGTTCAAAATCAATCCATATATCACAAGGCGACCACCATCCTGGTCAAACCTGATCTCGGAAACAAACCACGGTGCCTCTATGGGTAAGGCTTTTGCAAATAGTTCTGCTTGACTGAACATTTTTCTTGCCTTTTGTTATTTTTTTTATTATCTTCACCTCCACAAAAGCAAAAGACCCCTAAAAACCTCGCTTATTATGAAAAATTTATTAGTATTGATTAATGTTTTAACAATATTGATATTTACTATTAATTCAGAGGCTCAGCATCAATGGTGTGGTTTTGAAGATATTCCTTATGATACCGATACAACCAGAGGAATACGGAAAAGCAGTAATGGTTATAGACTGCCAGCTCAAGGAGAGTTGAGAGTGCTGGTAGCATTTCTGGAGATGGTGTATTATGATCCCAACTTTGATCCTTCACCCAATGGAACGGATGAATGGCCTGTTGGGCAGTTGCCTGTTTGGGCTGCTGAACTGTTTGATCACGTAACACCATCAGGCGTAGCTCAAGGCGTGCTAACAAGATACTTCCAGGATGCCTCAAGTGGAAATAAGGTATTACTTGGAGACTACCTGGTTTCACCTGACAATGGCGGTGTTTTTCAGGTGCTAACGTCTAATGGATCTGCAGTAAGTCCCAACCCTTTAATAGCTGCTATAAATTCAAAGCTTGGTAACACGATAATAACTGCCAATGGGTATAATTCTATTTCAGATTTTGATAAATGGACACCTACAGATCAAGGATTGCCTAAAGATCCAATTGGAAATGACAAATGGGACAATGTAGTTTTTATTGTGCGTAATTCATTAGATCCCAGTAATGGACTTGGTTATGCAAGTGGAGCTTTTAATAACTTACTTGGTTATAATGGCGATTCATACACAATACAGTGCACCCATGAAAGGATTCCAACAAGTGTTGTTCGTCACTAATATGCTCATAACTTATTGGGAGGCAATAAGTTTCATGCCGGAGGAGGTGGGGGGGGGACTTACGGAGACTATTGGATTCCACAAGTAGGCGGATGGAGTATGCTAGGATTATATGGTTGTTCATTTTTAAGCTGGAATGCCTGGGATCGGCAGCGATTGGGATGGGGTGCCCCGGGAAACGATTTTAACCCTTCAGCACGGAACAGCAATAATACCGATGAGGTCAATGGCGATATAGATGCATCTAACCACAATCATGCCGGAATTTATACATTAAGAGATTTTGTAACAACAGGCGATGCCATACGAATTAAATTGCCGTTTATTGACTCTGATAACGAGTTCCAACAGTGGATATGGATTGAAAACAGGCAAGGTATTGACTTTAACAACAATCCTTTCGATCAGTGGCAGTATCAATCATCCCATCCGGATTGCGTAGTTGGAAGCGTACCAGGGTTAGGCATTTATATCCAGATTGATAAAGATATTAGGGAATCAAACGATGCTTCGGTGTTATATGGAGGATATGCCGGTTATATCCGGCCCTTACCTGCAAATGGACTATGGGATCGGAATTTTCCAGATCAGACGGTATTTAATAATTGTGTTTCCGGGACGAATGAACGGCCATTTCAAAGATTATCCCCTAATCCTTTATCTGGAGGTGGCGATCAGGAACAGTATACATGGGATCTGAATGAACCCAATATAATTAAAAATGGTGATCAATTACATAATTGGGTTGAGGAGGATGATGGTCAGTATCATAAGAATTTATTCGAGTTAGGCCATGCCGATCATATTTTTACACTTTCGGGAAATAATAAAGTATGTATTTCGAGCAATCCATCCTCTGTTCCACTTATGAACATGGTTGGCTGGAATTATCCTACCCCGGACGCTTCAAACATCAGAAAGATTTACCTCAACGGTGTATCAATTGAAATGCTTAATCATGATGAAAATGGAAATATTCAGGTGCAGATACGTTTCGACGATGTTGATATTACAAATGACCTGCGCTGGTGTGCCGATGAAATTATATTAAATCCCATTCCTACCCAAAGCGGTTATTCACTGAACCTGAAAAGTGGGAATTCTATCACACTTGATCAAGGATTAACCGCAACAAGGATGTCGAATCCGATTTCTATTGAAGGAAAACAGGTTTTTGCATCGCCAACTTATTTTAGGGCGAAACAAGATGCAGTTATAAACATTGAACCAGATTCTGAATTCATAGTTAAAAACGGAAGTACACTTAAACTTGAAACAGGTAGCAAACTTATAGTAAATAGTAATTCAGAACTTGTCATAAAGGAGGGCTCACATCTGATTGTTGATGATTGTGCTTCTTTATTGATATTGGGTGTCGGAAAGCTGATAGTTGAGAATGGGGCTACATTGCATTTATCGCCGGAAGCAAGTTTATTCTTTTCCAATGGTTTTCAAAATATTGAAATAGCTAGCGGTGCTATTATTACACCTAATACCATTCACCCAGCTGATGTTATCTTTCCGTATTTAACAATAACAACGGATGTTATTATTAGCCATGGACAATACATTATGCCAGAAATCCTTGCCATAGAGGAAGGCGGCAAACTTACAGTCAATAGTACTGCATTAACTTTTTCATCGGGGCAGAGTAGGATTCAAATAAAAAACGGAGGAAAGTTGGTTATTGAAAACAGCTTGCTTACTTCTTCCTGTGAAAACACCTGGCAAGGCATCGAAGTATGGGGCGACAGCCAGGCACACCAATGGCCCGATGCACAAGGCAATTACGCACAAGGCTATCTTGAACTCAACGATGCCATTATTGAAAACGCTATTGTTGCTGTAAGCCTCTGGAAGCCCGGTGATTATTCAAAAACAGGGGGGATTGTTGTTGCCGGAAATTCGGTGTTCAGAAATAACAGAACGTCAGTTCATGCGCTGTATTACAGGAATTACCATCCGGTTAGCGAAAAGGAAATGGACTACCGTGCAAGTTTTACCCGTTGCACCTTTGAAATTAACGAAAACTACCCAGGCGCGGAAACTTTCTACAAACATGTTGATCTTAGCAGGGTTAAGGGTGTAAAATTCCTGGCTTGCAATTTCTCGCTCTCGCCCAATGTGCCTAATGTTTCAGCCTGGAATATGGGTATAGGTTCATACAGCGCCGGTTTCAGCGTAAATGCTATCTGCTCCGACAATTATATTCCTTGTCAAAATTATGATCATAGCACTTTTACCGGTTTAAACTGGGCCATTAATGCCAATAACACCGATTTATCAACCCGGACCTTTTATGTGAACCGTGCCAAATTCAACAGCAATGCCTATGGAATCCGTGTTTCAGGAATCAATAATTTTACTGTGCTGAATTCCGATTTCCATATCGGCTATAATACGCCTGAACTGGAACCTTGCGACACTGAAGGCAAAAACGCCTCCGGATTCGGCATACACATGACCGGCTGCACCGGTTTTGCCATTGAGGAAAGCTACTTTACCAAGGCACCGGGCGCGCCGCTTGGGTATTATACCGGTATCCTCATTGCCGAAACCCAGGCTGTTGACCAGGTGTACCGAAACACTTTCAATGGTCTGAGCTACGGGAATTATGCGGTGGGGAAGAATTGGTTTTTAGGACAAACCTGGAAAGGCCTCGCATACTACTGCAACGAGAATGCGGGTAACACGCAGGATATAAAGGTTGTAATGAACAGTGATTTTCCACCCAGGGGTGGAGTTCAAAATCCTATAGGTTCAATTTCATTGCCCTCAGGCAATATCTTTTCCAGCAATGCTGATTACCATATCAATAACTTAGGTGAATACTGGTTTGGATATTACTATTATGCACCTTCGCCCGGTTATACAAATACTCCATATTACCCTGCCAACGTTTACAGGGTTACACGTGAAGAGGTTGTGGGTATCCAAAACCAGTGCCCTTCTAATTATGGTGGCGGAGGCAGCAGCTCGGAAAGGGATGTGGTGATGACACCTGCGCAGAAGCAGCAGGCTGAAATGGAATATACAGCAGGCCTTTCGGATTACAATAACGTTAAAACGCTGTTCGACAACCTGAAGGATGGAGGCAGTACAACGGCTACACTTAACGATATAACCACAGCCTGGCCCTCGGATATGTGGGCCTTGCGTGCCGAACTGCTTGGCAAATCGCCCCACCTGTCAATGGATGTGTTAAAGGCTGCCGCCGACAGGACAGACGTTCTTCCCGAAAGTGTTATCTTTGAAATCATGGCAGCTAATCCGGATGAACTGAAAAAAGAAGAACTCATAAAGTATCTTGAAGATAAAGATAACCCGCTGCCCGAATACATGATCGACATCCTGAGGCAGGTAGCTATGGGTTCTTCATACAAAACTGTGCTGTTAAGGCAAATGGCTCATTACGGCCAGTTGAAAAACCGTGCAGCCCACAACATCATCAGAAGCCTGCTCAACGATACCATCAGCGACAATGATGAGCTTCGCAACTGGCTCGACAATATCGGCGGCAAGCGGGCAGATGAGCAAATAATTGCTTCCTATTTGAGCGAAGGCAATTTTACCAATGCATTTGCCCTGGCAAACATGATGCCGGCGCTTTACAACTACTCAGGCAATGAACTGGCCGAACACAGCTATTACATGGACATGCTGAACCTTCAGATCAACCTTGAACAGCAACAACGCACCATTTTTGGCCTTGACAGTTTAGAGGTTGCCAACCTGGTAAACATTGCAGAAAACAGCCAGGGAACCGCAGGCATACAGGCTAAGGGGATATTGGAGTATGCTTACGGTTATCATTTCTGCAACTGCATTGAAGCCGACGAATCAAGTTTAAAAAGCGGCAAGCCTTTCAACCCGGCCTCGCTTGAAAAACTGTCGGGCATTGAAATCACGGTTGTGCCCAACCCTGCCAAAGCCTGGGCGGCTTTCAACTATACTTTGCCCGGAAATGCCACAGGTGGAGTGATTGTGATCAGCGATGCATCGGGCAGGGAAGTTGCTTCCATGCCCGTAAGCGGAAAGCAAGGCCAGCAGATTTGGGATACGCGCGCGGTTCAATCCGGCGTATATTTCTACACCTTAAATGCAGGCGGCTTTAGCAAGCACGGAAAAATTGTTATCAGTAAATAAATTTATCGGGTGCTACGCCTTATCTTTGGCGTAGCGCCTTTTAAACTTTCAGAAATGAAACTTATCATTTATTTATTAATGCTCTTTTTGGCGCCGGTAATTTTAATTGGACAAAATTGGGATATTAAATGGCAGCAATGTTTTGGTGGAAGTGATATAGATGTCGCAAATGACATTATCGCCATCGAAAATGGATATTTTATTGCCGGAGGTACAGGCTCAAGTGATGGTGATATATCTTTTTCTCATGGAATGGGCGATGGTTGGTTGGTGATAACTGATAGTACTGGCAATCTGTTGTGGGAAAAAACCTTTGGAGGTTCTGATTCGGAAGGTTTCCAGCGGATATTGCCATCAACAGATGGAAATTTTTATTTGCTTGGCACATCATGGTCATTAGATGGTGATATTTCCTATAACCCTTATCCGGGCACGGGTAGTTTTTGGATAGTAAAAATTGATATTGACGGTAATATCTTATGGGATAAAATAGTCGGTGGTACTAAAGGAGATTATCTTTGGACCAGTGCCGCAACGGCAGACGGAGGGGTTGTGGCCATAGGCGAAATAAGCTCCGATGATGGCCATGTGAGTGTGTTTTATGGGGGTAATGATACCTGGATGGTGAAATTGAGCGCCGAAGGTGTAGTGGAATGGGATTACACCATTGGAACCGGCTGGTTCGACATTGGGCAGGCCATCATTCAAACATCTGACGGGGGCTACCTTGCCGGCAGCAACTCCATTATATTGCAGGGCGCTGTGGGGAATATAACTTGCATCCCTCCTTCCTACGGCTATGTTACCGGCGTATTAACCAAATTTGATGCGGATATGAATGTTCAATGGCAACGATGCTACGGAGGAAATAACCATGATGCAATATCCGGCATACTTGAGATTGAGGATGGATATGTATTTATAGGCTCAACAGAATCAACCAATATGCCGGGGTACAAAGGAGATGTGGATGTTTGGGTTGTCAGGATTGATTTTGACGGAAACATTATCTGGCAAAAAGCATTCGGCGGCTCAAGAGGAGAAGCAGGGTATAAAATTTACTCAACTGATGACAATGGTTTTATTATAGCTGGAAATACTTATTCCAATAACGGAGATGTTTGGGGTAATCATTCAATTAGTGAGCATTATAGCGATATCTGGATGTTTAAGATTAACAGTGATGGAGAACTGCAATGGCAGCAGTGTTTTGGAGGCGCAGGAAGAGAAGAAGTTTCTTATGGTGCGTTAAGAAATAGCGACAACAATTTTGTGATAGCAGGTGTCACCAACTTTGGCCCTTCCTATGATGTAGGCTGCACGCCTTATGGCGGTAATGTAATGGACAGAGATTTCTGGGTGTTTGAGATATTGAAGGATGATACCACCAATGTAATTGAACCGGCTACAACCGCAAGTGAAATAAGTGTTTACCCTAATCCGGCAAAGGACTACATACAGTTCGAGGTTCGTGGTTCGGTGTTCGGCGTTTTTGAATTGCACTTGTTTGATGTTTTCGGCAGACAGGTGGCAGGGAAAGATATCACTTCAGAACAAACCATTTTAGATGTGAGCAAGCTGCCGGTTGGGGTTTACTTTTACAGGGTGGCGTTGGGGGAGGTGGTTTACACGGGAAAGATAGTAATCCAAAGATAGCGGAAAATGGTGGGATAAATGCATTTAACAAGAAAACCAATTCATTAAAAATGAAAAACCTGATACTAATATCCATAATCATTGCAGGTCTGTTTTTACAAACCGCAGCCCAGAATTACCAAACAGTAAATTCGGGCAAGATTGCCTCTTTCCAGTATTTGAATGATCATGGCTTTGTGAGAATAGATTCTGTTGCCTATGAAGCGGATTCTATTCTGATCCCATTCCGGAACATACAGGATATTGATTATGACTGTTTTGTCATTGATGGCACACACTGGCTTGGTGATAAGATCATCATCCGCGATGATGGTATGAATATTATCATGAACAAAGACGGAGACAGCATCTACATCAATACCGCATCGTCATTGAATGACAGTTGGACGGCGTTCCACCGCCCGGGGGAACTTTCCATCATTTCAACCCTGATAAGCCATGATACGATGAGTTTTCTGGGATTACAAGACTCCGTTAAAACAATCGGTTTTCAGGTTTATGACTCATTAATGAACCCTGTGAACCATTCTATAAACGATTTCACTATCAGGTTAAGTAAAAACCATGGTTTTATCAGAACCTTGAATTTTTCTGTTTTCCCCGACCTGGTGCCTGGATCGTTTCCGGTGCAGTTTGGATACCTGATTGAGTTTGATATTTCAGGATTGTCACAACCTGTTGCCGGAATCCAGGATTTTAACTGGATGGAAATTTTTGATTTTCAACCGGGAGATGAGATTCATGTGAAATGGTTCTGGAAACCAGCTTTGGAAGCCTCCGATTATCAGTTACTTATATTGCGGTATCTTGAGCGGACTGACTATCCTGATTCGGTTGTGTATCAGGCTGAGCGGATTTTCAGCCGGTCTTACTATTATTATGGCAATAATACCTATACTTTTATCCATGATACCATTCCGGAGATAATCCAACCCAATCTCATTTTCGACAAATTGCCGGGAGAAGTTGTGGTTGATATATATTTTACATATGCGCTAAGAATGTATTCAGGTACTCATATCGCTAAAATATCGCCTGGTCCGGATTACTGGTTAGACTATTATGGCGACACTTGCTGGTATCCAATAATCTATGATGGTTGCATGACAGATTATGCTTATTACAAAGGACTTGGAGGCCCATACCTGTCGTGCTGGTTTTGGTACGCGGAAAATTATCGTACCCTCGTCTATTACAAAAAAGGAAATGAAGAATGGGGAACCCCGCTGGTAATAGTTGGAATGGATGAAGCGAAAATTTCCGGTAATGTAAAGGTTTTTCCAAACCCGGCAAAAGACCTTGTACAATTCGAGATTCGGGGTTTATCCAGAGCCTTCGGGATCGACATTTATGAATTACACTTGTTTGATGTTTTTGGCAGGCAGGTGGCAAGAAAAGATATTGCTTCAGAACAAACCATTTTAGATGTAAGTGAACTGCCTGTTGGGGTTTACTTTTACCGGCTGGCGTTGGGGGAGGTGCTTTATTCAGGAAAATTGGTAATTCAAAGGTAGCAGATAATTACCTGGGGAGCACCTCTCCGGGGGAGTAAACCGTTTTGCCTGTGGCAAACTCCACCGGTTCCAGCGATTTAAGATAGCGATACAGCGCTTTCATATCATCTTCATCCATGCGGGAAAAGCATCCCCATGGCATGGGGCTTCCCTTGTGTACCCTTCCGCTCTTAAAACGGCGCAATGTGCCGGACCATAAGCCAGGTATTTGCCCCGCTCGATCAAAACAGGATCATCACTGGCCACAATGTCAGGATATGGGGCATCAAAGGTTTTCTTCCAGGATAGCTGTACATAACTGAAAAACACAACGATAACCAGGACCAGCACAAAACCAATCCATAGCAGAATTTTAAAGAACTTTTTCATTTTGAAATGATTGACTTATTGGTAATTATTTCATTGACAGCGCCAAAAATATATCGAATATATTTGATATGTTGTTAATAAAATGTTAAACTTCATTGAGACATTACGGTTGAAAAAAATGGAAGGTACCCGCTTTATATCATTGAAAATCCTATCTTTGTGCTCCCATTGTGAATTGATTAACATTAGTAACACTTTAAAAACGATACGGTTATGTACGGAAAATTGCAAGACTGGCTGAAGAATGAGCTGAAGAGCATCGAGGAAGCCGGGTTATACAAGAAAGAACGCATCATTGTCACGCCGCAGGAGGCAGAGATTGGAATCAATACAGGTAATGAGGTATTGAATTTCTGCGCCAACAATTACCTGGGGCTTTCGAACCATCCGGCCCTTGTTGAGGCAGCTAAAGACACACTGGACTCCCACGGATTTGGCATGTCATCGGTCCGCTTTATCTGCGGCACCCAGGATATCCACAAGACCCTGGAGCGCAAGATCGCCGAATTTTTCGGCACCGAGGATACCATCCTTTATGCCGCCTGCTTTGATGCGAACGGTGGTGTTTTTGAGCCCTTGTTCACAGCCGAGGATGCCATCATCTCCGACTCTCTGAACCATGCTTCGATCATCGACGGCGTTCGTCTTTGCAAAGCGCAGCGGTTCCGTTATGAAAACGCCAACATGGAAGATCTGGAAGAGAAGCTGAAGGAAGCCTCCAGGACGGCCCGCTTCAAGGTCATTGTGACCGACGGCGTATTTTCGATGGATGGCAACGTGGCCCCGATGAATAAGATCAATGAACTGGCGAAGAAATACGATGCCCTGATCATGGTGGATGAATGTCACTCTGCCGGTGTTGTCGGCAAAACAGGCCGCGGCGTGACCGAATTATTCAATATCCGCGGGGAGGTCGACATCATCACCGGGACCCTCGGGAAAGCATTCGGCGGTGGTATCGGCGGTTTCACCACCGGCCGGAAAGAGATCATCGAACTGCTCAGGCAGCGCTCGCGTCCCTACCTCTTCTCCAACTCACTCATTCCTGCCGCTGTCGGCGCCGGCATCAAGATGTTCGACATGATGACCGAAACCAATGAACTGCAGGATAAACTGCATACCAATACCGACTATTTCCTGGGCAAAATGAAAGCCGCCGGGTTCGACATCAAGCCCACCAAATCAGCGATCTGCGCCGTCATGCTCTATGACGCCAAGCTTTCACAGGTCATGGCCGAGAAACTGCTGGCGGAAGGCATTTACGTGATCGGGTTCTACTACCCGGTGGTCGCCAAAGGCCTTGCCCGTATCCGGGTGCAGATCTCCGCAGCACACGAAAGGGAGCACCTCGACAAGTGTATCGCGGCGTTTAACAAGGTGGGGAAAGAACTTGGAGTGATTAAGTAGTTCTGAGTTCTGAGTTCTGAGTTCTGAGTTCTGAGTTTTGAGTTCTGAGTTTTGAGTTTATTTCTTCATGGCCGCCTTTTTCTCGGCCAGTTTCTTCAGCACTTCCTCCTGCACCGATTTGCTGAGCGGCATGTACTGAAAGAAATCCATGGAGAAGCTGGCGCGGCCGCTGGAGATATTACGCAACGCGGTAGCATAACCGAACATTTCCACCAGTGGCACGAAAGCGACGACTTTTTGGGACCCTTTCCGGTGCCGGCGCATGGATTCGACCCTGCCGCGGCGCTTGTTCAGGTTGCCGGTGATATCGCCGATGTAATCGTCCGGGGTGTTGATCTCGACTTTCATGATCGGTTCCAGCAGGATAGGATGGGCCTTCATGAAGCCTTCCTTGAAGCAGATCGATGCACAGGTCTGGAAGGCCATGTCGGATGAGTCGACCGGGTGGAATTTGCCGTCGTGCAGCACGATGCGGACATCCACGATGGGGAACCCGGCCAGGACGCCTTTTTCGAGGGTTTTCGCGATACCCTTGTTAACCGAGGGCACAAATTCGGTCGGGATGGCTCCGCCCTTGATGCGGTCGACAAACTCGTAGCCGTTGCCCTCGTTGGGTTCGATCCGGAAATGGGTTTCGGCGAACTGGCCGCGGCCGCCGGTTTGCTTGGAATAGCGGTAGGAGGCTTCCCTTTCGGTAGTGATTGTTTCCCGGTAAGCTACCGACGGTTCGCTGACATCCACCTCCACCCCGAACTCATGCTTCAGCCGGTCGATGATGATCTCCAGGTGAAGCTCGCCCATGCCGGCGATGATCGTTTCCTCAGTTTCTTCATCGTATCTCACGTTGAAAGAGGGATCCTCGTTAGTCAGCTTGTGCAGGGCCTCGCCGAGCTTGCTCTGGTCCTTGCGGGAAGCCGGGCTGATCTTCATCTCGATAACGGTTGCCGGTACGGTAATCGATTCCAGGTGCAGCGGGTGCGCCGGATCGCAAAGGGTATCGCCGGTTTTGGTGAGTTTCAGACCGATGAGGGCTACAATATCTCCCGGGCCCGCTTCGCTGACCTCTTCCCGGTTCTTGGCGTGGATCTTCATGATCCTCCCGATGCGCTCGTGCTTATCTTTGGTAGAATTGAGTACCTGCATGCCGCTTTTCAGCAGCCCTGAATATACACGTACAAAGGTTTGTTGCCCGACAAACGGATCATTGATCAGCTTGAAGGCCAGGGCAGAGAACGGGTCGTTTGCCGATGGATGCCGCACATTGGATTTTTCGGGGTTATTGATGTCGGTGCCTATCACTGCCCCGATGTCGAGCGGAGATGGCAGGTAATCGATAACCGCATCCAGGAGCAGCTGCACGCCTTTGTTTTTATAGGCCGCACCGCATAACACCGGGGTGATGTTGAGCCGGAGGGTGGCCTCTCGGGCAGCTCTTTTCAGCAGTTCATTGCTGACTTCCCGATCTTCCAGGAATAATTCGGCCACTTCATCGCTAAAATCGGCCAGCTTTTCAAGCAGCTGCGCCCTGGCTTCTGCCAGTTTATCCTTGTATTGCTCAGGAACGGGGGTCTCGATCCTCCCTTTATCATCAAAGCGATAGGCGATACCTTCGATGACATCGATAATGCCTTCGAATTCATCTTCCGCGCCCATCGGGATCTGGATAACCACGGCATTGGCGTCGAGCACCTGGTTCATCTGGTTCACGACGTCGTAAAAATCTGCGCCGGTGCGGTCCATTTTGTTGATGAAGGCGATACGCGGCACCCGGTAGCGGTCGGCCTGGTTCCAGACCGTCTCGCTTTGCGGTTCCACGCCGCCAACGGCGCAGAACAGGGCGATCATACCATCGATCACCCGCAGGGAGCGTTCCACTTCTACTGTGAAATCGACGTGCCCCGGGGTGTCGATCAGGTTAATATGCGCGTCTTTCCAGAAGCAGGATATGGCCGCCGAAGCGATGGTGATCCCGCGCTCCTGTTCCTGTTTCATAAAGTCGGTGGTCGCCTGCCCGTCGTGGACCTCACCCAGCTTGCGGGTGACGCCGGTGTAGAACAGGATTCTTTCCGTTACGGTGGTCTTGCCGGCATCGATGTGCGCGGCAATGCCGATATTTCTAAGTTTATGTAGTGGCAATTTTGTAAAGTTTTGAGGTTTAAGGGTTAAGGTTTAAGTCAGGGATTTTAAAACGGGGTGCAAAGGTAGTTAATATTAAACTAATGTGATATGTGTAATTAAAAAAGATTCTTTTATCTCCTTCTTATTTAACCACAAAGGGCACGAAGGGTTTTCACCAAGGAACACCAAGGATTTATTAAAGAATTAATCGCTTTATTCCTTCTTTCAAATGTGCAACATTGAAATTTACCAATAATCCCAAACGGCAACGGGACAGTTTCATATAAGTCAATAATTGAGCATAATGAACTGCATTTACTGCCTCGACTGATTTTATCTCAACAATCACAGAATTCTCTACAATCAAATCAATTCGGTAGCCAATATCAAGATGCACATTATTATAAACCAATGGCATAGGCTTTTGTTTTTCCACCATCAATCCCATTGCTTTCAGTTCATAATAAAGACACTCTTCATAGGAACTTTCTAATAATCCCGGACCTAATGAACTGTGAACTTTAAAAGCACAATCCAAAGTTTTCTTAAATATCACTTCATCTATCATACTTACTCCTTTCTTAAATTATATGAGTATTCCTTTGTGTCCTTCGTGAAAACCCTTCGTGCCCTTTGTGGTTAAACACGATATCCATTAATACCGGAAAAGCTTCATTTATACCCGATACTGTTAATAAAAAGGAAGAGATTCACTACTTTTGCCCTAAGATCAAGTCAATAATGGAAAACAATCTCTTCATCCACAACTCCCTGACTCGGAAGAAAGAGCTTTTCGAGCCGCTCAGCCCTCCGCATGTCGGCATGTATGTTTGCGGACCTACGGTTTACGGTGATCCGCACCTGGGGCATGCGCGGCCGGCCGTCACCTTCGACCTGGTATTCCGTTATTTGCAACACATCGGCTATAAAGTCAGGTATGTGCGGAACATTACCGATGTCGGCCATCTGGAAGGCGATGCCGACGCGGGTGATGACAAGATCGGCAAAATGGCGCGCCTGGAGCAGCTTGAGCCGATGGAGGTGGTGCAGTATTATGCAAACCGATACCATGAAGCGATGGGGATGATGAACGTGCTGCATCCCAGCATCGAGCCGCACGCTTCGGGCCATATCATCGAACAGATCGGGATGATCCGGAAGATACTGGACGCCGGTTTTGCCTATGAGCGAAACGGTTCCATTTATTTCGATATAGAAAAATACAACAAAAAGCATCCTTACGGGGTTCTTTCGGGGCGTAAGGTGGATGAGCTGCTGGCTTACACCCGCGAACTGGAAGGGCAGGAGGAGAAGAAGAGCAGCTTTGATTTCGCTTTATGGAAAAAGGCCACGCCCGAGCACATCATGCGCTGGCCTTCCCCCTGGGGCGAAGGCTACCCCGGCTGGCACCTGGAGTGCTCAGCCATGGGCACCAAATACCTGGGCGAGCAGTTCGATATTCACGGCGGGGGAATGGACCTGCTTTTCCCGCACCATGAGTCGGAAATCGCACAGTCAGTAGCTGCGAACGATAAGATGCCGGTGAAATACTGGATGCACAACAACATGATCACCATCAACGGGCAGAAGATGGGCAAATCGCTGGGGAACGCCGTTTCCCTGGAAGAGTTCTTCACCGGCAACCACCCGTTGCTCGAAAAGGCCTACAGCCCGATGACGATCCGGTTCTTCATCCTGCAGGCCCATTACCGCGGCACGGTCGATTTCTCCAACGAAGCGCTGCAGGCGAGCGAGAAAGGACTGCGAAGATTGCTCGCGGGGCTCCAGTGCCTCACCCCCTTAACCCCCCGGCCCCCTGTTCCCCCTCTCCAATTGGAGAGGGGGCCAGGGTGTGAGGTAAGCGCTGCCTGCTACGCTGCCATGAACGACGACTTCAACAGCACGGTGGTAATCGCGCAGTTGTTTGAAGCGTTGCGGATCATCAACGCGGTGAAGGAGGGCAAGGAGAAGTTGCCGGAAAATGATATGGTTGTATTGGCCCAGACTTACCGCACCTTCCTGGTGGATATCCTCGGCCTGGTGCCGGAGGAACAATCGGGGAAGAAGGACGAGATTATCAACGGCCTGATGGGGACCATCATCGATATCCGGGCCGAAGCAAGGGCGAAGAAAGATTTCGCCACTTCAGACCAGATCCGGGACAAGCTGTTGAAGATCAATATTCAGATTAAGGATGGGAAGGAAGGGGCGAGCTGGGAGATGGCGGAGTAGGTTTAAGGTTTGAGTTTTAAGGTTTTAGTTGGGGACTCATTAAATTTTGAGTTCTGAGTTCTGAGTTTTCGTTAATCTGTGCTGAATCTGTGTTAATCTGAGAAATCTGTGGTGAAAATCACTTCACGATAACCAGAAAGTAGTTCTTCTTCCCTTTTTGAACCAGAATATATTTACCGTTCAGCAAATCATCCGTTCCGACAATCTTATCATCCCCGACCTTCTGCTTATTGATGGAAAGCGCATTTTCCTTAATGGTCCTTCGCGCTTCGCCGCGGGAAGGGAAGATGCCTGTTTCATCAGCCAGGAATTCGATGACCGGGATGCCGGCGGTGAGCTTTTCTTTGGATATTTCACTTTGCGGCACGCCTTCAAATACGGAAAGGAACAGCTCTTCAGAAAGGTTTTTCAGCGTTTCGGTAGTCCCGGCGCCGAACAGGATGGCGGATGATTCGACGGAAGCCTGGTAATCGTCTTCGCAGTGGACGCGGCAGGTGAGGTCTTGGGCCAGGGCTTTCTGCAGTTCGCGAAGGTGCGGCGCCTCCTTGTGCCGGGTTACCATCTGCTCAATTTCGGCATGAGAATAAAGGGTGAAGATTTTGATATATTTCTCTGCGTCTTCATCGGAAGTATTCAGCCAGAACTGGTAGAATTTATAGGGAGATGTGCGGGCCGGGTCGAGCCAGACATTTCCCTCTTCGGTTTTGCCGAACTTGCCGCCGTCGGCTTTGGTGATCAGCGGGCAGGTGAGGGCGTAGGCGTCGCCACCGGTTTTGCGACGGATCAGCTCGGTGCCGGTGGTGATATTGCCCCACTGGTCGGAACCGCCCATTTGCAGCTTGCAGTTATTGTGCTCATACAGGTAGAGAAAATCGTAGCCCTGTACGAGCTGATAGGTGAATTCGGTGAAAGAGATCCCCGTTTCAAGGCGCTTTTTGACCGAATCCTTGGCCATCATGTAGTTCACGGTGATGTGCTTGCCCACGTCGCGCACAAAGCCCAGAAAGCTGAATTCCTTCATCCAGTCGTAATTGTTCACCATTTCCGCGGCGTTTTTCCCGCTGTCGAAGTCCAGCAGTTTGGCCAGTTGTTTCCGGATGCAGTCCTGGTTATGGCGGATCGTATCCTCGCTGAGCAGGTTTCTTTCCTCAGATTTGCCGGAAGGGTCGCCGATCATACCGGTGGCGCCGCCGATGAGGGCCAGCGGTTTGTGGCCGGCCAGCTGCAGGTGCTTCAGCATCATAATGCCCACCAGGTGGCCGATGTGCAGAGAATCGGCTGTGGGATCGATGCCGACATAAGCAGTGACCATTTCGCCGGTTTTGAAGAGATCGTGAATTTCCGGGGTCATATCGTGGACCATCCCGCGCCGGCGGAGCTCGTCGATGAAGTTCATGGGTGTGTATTTGCGGCAAATTTAGTGATTATATGCTTTTTTATGAACTGGGGCGGTTAATAATAAAAAGCAGGATTTTTCTAATTTTACAGAATGATTTTAGTAACCGGTGCCACGGGCCTTGTCGGCTCATTCCTAACCCTCGGACTGCTGAAGAACGCCAAAACAGTGCGGGCATTGAAGCGCCCGGCATCCGATCTGACCATGATCCGGAATGTGTTTGGCCGCTATGCAGAAAATGCCGGCGATCTATTCAGCCGGATCGAATGGGTGGACGGCGATATACTTGACATTTTCTCCCTGGAGGACGCCATGGAGGGCGTGGAACAGGTGTATCACTGCGCTGCACTGGTTTCCTTTCTGCCCGGCGACCGGAAAAGCCTGATGCGCATCAATGTAGAGGGGACGGCCAACGTGGTGAATGCGGCCCTGGAGAAAAACATCCGCAAGCTAATCCATGTGTCTTCTATTGCAGCGCTGGGGCGGCCGGAAAAACAGAATGAGGTGATCGATGAGAACCTGGTCTGGAAGACATCGAAGAACAATTCCAACTATGCCATCAGCAAATACGGGGCGGAGCGGGAGGTGTGGCGCGGTGTGGCAGAGGGGCTGAAGGCGGTGGTGGTGAATCCTTCGGTGATCGTGGGAGTGGCGGGCCTGTCGATGGGCAGTTCAAGGTTGTTCAACGTGGTGTGGGAAGGCCTGAAGTTCTATCCCCCGGGGCAGAATGGCTTTGTGGATGTTCGCGACGTGGTCCGGGCGATGGTTTTACTAATGGATAGCGATATCCGCAACGAAAGCTTCATCCTGAACACCGAAAATGTGACCTATAAGCGGCTGTTCGACCTGATCGCGGAAGGTTTCGGAAAGAAAGGGCCGCAGATCGGGATCAGCCCGCTGCTTGCAGGACTTAGCTGGCGTGTGGAGAAGGTGCTGTCGGGGATCAGGGGCCGCAAGCCACTGGTAACCCGCGAAACGGCCCGCACCGCCGTACAGCGGTATGAATATTCCAGTCAAAAGATCCGGCAGGCGCTGGATTTCGAATACATCCCCATTGAGGAAACAATCCGGCATTTTTGTAAAATTTTTATGGAAGGAAGGTGAAGGCCGGCGGTCGTTCAAAGGGGATGGAGTCCCTGTTCGCATCTTTTTCCTAACTTTGCATTCTTAAAACACCAATCCCATGAAAAAAATCGCTTTGGTTTACTGGCCTAAGAAAGGCAATACGGAAGAGGCTGCGTATAAGATCTATTCGAAGTTTGATAAAGATATCATCGATATTTTCACCATTACGGAGATCAACACGGCGGAGTTCGCGCTGTACGATGCTTTCATCATCGGCGGGAGCACCACCGGCGCCGATAGCTGGGGACAGGCGCATAAGACGCGCTGGACCGGTTTCTTTGCCAAGATTGAAAAAGCGGAGTTAGAAGGCAAGCCCTTTGCCTTGTTCGGACTGGGCGACCAGGTGCTTTACCCGAATCATTTTGTCGATGGGATGACCTTTCTGAAGGAGATGTTTGAAAAGCAGGGGGCCGTGCACAAAGGCTGGTGGCCGACGGAAGGCTATGATTTCCAGGAGTCTGAATCAGTGGAAAACGATATGTTCTACGGTCTCGCCCTCGACCTTGACTATCAGAAAGAACTGACCGATGAACGGGTTGAGAAATGGGTGAAACAGATAAAAGCGGAATTTGAGATGATCTAGGATTTACAGTTTACGATCTAAAATCTTGAATTTTAATTCTTAAAGTCAGATTTTAGATTGTAAATCGTAAACTGTAAATCTTCAATCATTGATAACGTTCTTGTAATGCTCAAACCGAGCGAGGATCTCGATCACGAAGTTGTAGGTTTCTTCACCGCGCGCGTAGCCGTAACGCACCACCGAATCCCTGTAATAAGCCGGGTTTGATTTGTTCAGGATATAAAAATCGACATTCCCTGACCAGACATTCGGATCATGGCCGTTTTTCTCAGCCAGCCTGCGGGCGTCGTAAACGTGGGCGATACCGACATTATAAGAAGCCAGGATGAACTTGATCCTTTCATTGGGATTTTTGATCTCCGCGGGTAATTCCCGATCCAGGGCCTTGATATAACGGATACCGGCTTCGAGTTGTTCCGTCGCGGTCGAGTTCGTGTCAATTCCAAAAATGGCTGCTGTGGCGGGCATCATTTGCATCAGGCCAAACGCCCCTTTCCACGACCTGGCATCGGGATTGAATTGCGATTCCTGGTAGATCAGCGAGGCTACCAGCCGCCAGTCGAGATTGTATTTTCTCGACATATTTCTCAATAGTTCATCATACGCCGATATTTTGCCCTGGTTATAGGAAGCATATTCGCTTCTGGCCATAAAAGCCATTCGCGTGGAATTAAAGTACTTCTCTATCAGGAACCTGGAGGCAGCGCTCTGGTTGAATTCCCGGAGCCACTGGTTGATGGTTACCCGGAGGCTGTCGGAATCCTCCCTGACGGCCCAGGCCAGGTTTTGCGGGAAACTGATGGCTGTCCGGATATCCAGTTCGGGGTACATCCTTTCAAAAAGCAGCGCAGTATGTTCATTGCAGACCGTATAACCGAGTTCTCCGTTGGCAACGGCCTCCACCAGTTGTTCTGTTTTCCGGTCCCGCTCTTCCCTGATATCAACCGGCTGACCGATCTCCTCTGACAGGTTTTTCAGCCGGCTGGCAAAGGGGGAATTTTTGGGGACATGGACAGTTTTACCTGCCAGGTCGATCGGATTCCTGACCAGGGCATTTTCGATCTCGTCCCAGCTCCTCATTTTCCGCCAGTTATCTGGTTTGCGCTGCACCAGCATTTGCCGGGTTTGCATGATGGGGTCGGTGAATTCAACAAAATCCGGACCGTTGAGGGTTATCGTTATACCCATGGCAATAAGGTCGGCATCGCCTTTGTCCAGCTTGCGGAAAGCTTCATCCAGGTTGTTGCTGAGCTTGATTTCAAGATCTACGCCCAGGAAATCGGCGAACATCTTTAGTTTCTCAAACTGGTAACCCATCGGTTCGCCACGGAATACGAAATAATCGGTAGTGTTCATATCCGTTATGGCAACCAGTCTTCCTCTTTCCTGGATCTCCTGGATTCGACAGCGCTTCACTGAACCATCATCCGCAAGGGCCCGGTTGAGTTTATCCCGGTGACTGTCGAGGCAGGAGGTTAAGAAGAGTGTAGTAAGGATCAGGAAAAAGAGGTTGGGTAGTATCGGGATCGGTATGAATTTGAATTTTAATACCTTCATTTAATCATTTTTCGTTCAACATCAGCCTTTTACGTAATTAAACGAGTATTTGTTACATTCATGGCTGTATTAACTCACCTGTACTGTTATTATTGTACAGGGCTGCAAAGGTAAACAAAAAATCCATCCCAATGTTCACCGGGATGGATTTTTATTGAATATCAAGCTGTTAGAAATAAATTATTCAAACACGATCTGCATTTCCACCCTTCTATTCTTCTGGCGGCCTTCAGGCGTGTCATTGTCGGCTATCGGTCTGGTTTCGCCGAACCATTCGGTGATCAGCCGGCTGGGTGCAACGCCCCGGCCTTCCAGGTATTTCGCCGTCGATTGTGAACGGTCTTTGGAAAGCTTCATGTTGGCTTCATCGCTACCCACACTATCGGTATGCCCGGAGATCTGTATTTTCCACGTGGGTTTGCTGATCAGCAAGGTAGCCAGTTCGTTGAGCGATGCAAATGAAGAGGAACGGATCACCGCCTTGCCGGTTTCAAATTCGAGGTTTTCAAAGGCAGTTTTAATGATTTCCTGTTCTTTTTCCTCGATGATCGGGCAGCCGTTATTTTCCGGCGGGCCGGGGGTCAGGGGGCACTTATCGAGGTGATCGGGAATGCCGTCCCCGTCGGTGTCGGGCCATGGGCAGCCCCTGTTTTCGGCAGGGCCAGGTATGGTCGGGCACATATCATCTTCATCTCTCACCCCATCACCGTCTGTGTCAAGGAACGGACAGCCGCCGTATTCTATTTTACCGGCCACATCCGGGCAAAGGTCCTTATGGTCCGGGACACCATCCCCATCCCTGTCGGGACAGCCATTCAGGCTGGCAGGGCCTGGATCGTCGGGACATTCGTCCAGGTAATCCGGGACTCCATCCCCATCCCTGTCGGGACAGCCCTGGGTTGTCTTGGGCCCTGGTTCATCGGGACACAGGTCATCCTTGTCAGGGATGCCATCCCCATCCCTGTCGGGACAGCCCTTGAATTCCTTCAGCCCCGGAATATCTGGACATTCATCTTCATGATCCGGGACTCCATCCCCATCCCTGTCGGGGCATCCCCTGAACTCCCACGGCCCGGGAACGGTCGGACAATTGTCAAGCTTATCCGAAACGCCATCATTATCAAGATCTTTCGGGGGTTTACTATACCAGATGGGAATCTTGACACCCAGGTAAATACTTGAGCCGTAAGGATCATCGAATAATCCCGTGAACAGGTTATTGATCCCGAAATAGACGAAGGCGGCGCGCAGCCCGATCCCCATGTTAAATTTCTGGTACTGGTTGAAATACATGGGCAGCATGGCGCCGAACCACTTGTGCTCATACCTCGGGGTGAGGCTGTAATTGGAGATATAATGCGAATTTCCCGCTTTGGAAAAACCCTGGTTAAGTGCCGTAAAAGTGGTCAGGTTGAGGTATAGCCCCTGGAAAATGTTTAAGTCGACCTGCAGGCTGAAAGCCGTCGGCAGTTTGATGGTGAAGTCTTCCTTGTTTTCATTTCCCTTGGTAATACCCTGGTCAAGTTGTATCCTGCGGTATACCGTATCGGCAAAGTTCACGTAAGGTGGAAAGCCAAAGTTCACCTCCTCGATGTCCATCCAGTGGGTGCTTCCCGGCACGGCATTGTTGCTGCTCTGATAACGCTGCAGGTAATCTGGGGTAAAACCTGCGGTAAAATCCTGGCTGCTATAGGCTTTTTCATACCTCAATCGTCCGATATCCAGGACAGATACACCTACTTTCAGCATGTATTTGTTCTGATCCTTTCTTATCAGGTTGGTCTCTCCGTCCATATCATACCGGTAATTCTTATACTTTGGCCGGAATTCATAGACAACCCCCAGGTCGAGCCCGACGGAAGGTTTCGCTGTAAACGCATACATGAAATCACTTTCATACTTGCTGTTTTCGTTCGATCCCCAGTTCCAGTTGTCGGAAACACCGGAATTGACATAGGGGGAATTCCAGGACATATAGTCGGCATCTTCGGGATTGTTATTCTGGTTATAGAAATAGTAATAGAAGTCATCTGCCTGCACATAAGCCCCGCCAATCCCCTGCAGCAGTTTCACCGTAAGACCGGCCTTCAGATAATTAACCCCGAGGTCAAACACCTCCCTGGCATATGTCAGACCATAATCGGTGAAGATGTGGTTGACTGCCCGCAGGTTTTCATCGTAATACCACTTCTGCCAATACTCGGAATATTTGAAGTCACCGTAAATAGACCTGGCCAGGGGCTCGCTGACATCATCAACATTTATGATGTTTCGTGTCCGGAAAGTGAAACCCACCGCTTGTTTCTGGTCGATGGTAACAAGAAAGGATAATCCCAGCAGTGTCTGGTTGAATATGGCGCTTTTATCTTTACCGTCCGGATCGGCCAGGTAGCTGTTTTCATCCCACCAGTCATCCTCGGTAAATATTTTGTATGGATTGACCAGTCCGGCTGATTTGAAGCGGATCATATTATTGTATATATCACTATTAAAGCCGAAAAAATTAACATCTATCTTAAATCGGCTGTCGGCGATAGCTCCGGGCTGCAAAGTAGCCTGGTTAATGCCCATGTAATTGTCATTCAGGGCGGGAAGGAATTCCTGGGCTAGTGATGACCCAAACAAGCCTGACAGGAAAATCAGAAAAATTAACTGTTTAGTAACAAAATTTTTCATATGATTCACTTGGTTTAGTGGTTAAAAAGAATGCTTCATACATATGCGACAAAAATATATATTGTTGATATTATGAAAATTAAGACTTTGGGCTGACCAGAATTTTTTTAATCACAAAATCAGATCAAAGGTAATTAATTTATAAAAAAAGTCAAGACCCGGAAGCAGGTAGTTACAAATATAATTCTTTCAGATGATCTTTCTGTATTGCCAGATAGCGAATGATAATGCAACCACTGCATAGATCGTCAGGGCGAGAAGATTTCTGGAAATGTCTGTTAAACCTGATCCTTTCAGCATGATCATCCGGAGAATTTCAATAAAATAAGCGATGGGATTGATATAATTTATGGTTTGTGCCCATTTTGGCATGTTTTCAACAGAAGTGAACAGACCGCTCATCAGGATAAAAACCACAAGGAAGAACCACGAAAGGAACATGGCCTGTTGCTGGGTGTTGGTTTTGGTGGAAATGAGCAATCCGAGTCCGAGTGCTACCAGCAGGAAAATGGCCGCGGAGAAAAAGATCAGGCCGACGCTTCCGAGAATGGGTATATTGAAGATCATTTTAGCGAGTGTAAGGCCAAAGGCGAGTTCTGCCAGGGCCACCAGCCAGAAGGGGAGGAGTTTGCCGATGATGAACTGGTATTTGCGGATTGGTGTTACGTTGATCTGCTCGATCGTACCGATCTCTTTTTCCCTGACCAGGTTCATTCCTGATAGAAGCATTCCGATGAGGGTGACCAGGAGCACCAGGATGCCCGGCACCATGTAATTGATATAGTTCAGCTCAGGGTTATACCAGAACGACCACGTCGTCTGTATGGGTTGCTCAACAATGACCCCGCTTGTTTCCACCAACAGGTTGATATTGAAGTCACGGATAACGGATAGCGTATAGGCATTCATCAGGGCGGCCGCGGCGCCGTCGATCGCGTTTGTCACCACCTGTATCCTGGCCGTACCCGTCGTGACAAGCTCTTTCTCAAATCCGGCGGGGATCATGAGTACCTGGTGGGCGCTGTTGTCGATGATATCCTGTTCGGCCAGTTTGTAGGCGTTAGAAAAATTTACTATCTTGTAAAAAGGGGAGCCCTGAAAATGACCGGTCAATTCACGGGAAGTCCCTGAACGGTCCAGGTCCGCCACATGAAGGCGTATCTGCCTTATCTCGAAAGTGGCGGTATAGGCCAGTACCAGCATCTGAAGCAGGGGCATGATGAAAATGATCCTCACCATGACCTTGTTCCGGAAGAGCTGGATAAATTCTTTTCGTATGATATAGCCGATTGTCCTCATGATAAATGCCTTTCCCGATTATTCCAGCCTTACTTTGAAATTTTTCACACTTAACCCGATGAGGATCACCAGCATGGTAATGATGATCAGGGTTTCCTTCCAGATATACTGAAGGCCGGAACCTTTCAGCATGATGTTCTTAATTATGACGATGAACCAGCGGGCCGGGATGATGTTGCTCAGCCATTGCAGCAATTTCGGCATATTTTCAACCGGGAAGATGAAACCGGAGAGAAGGATTGCCGGCATCATCAGGCCGGCAAGTGATATCATCAGGGCGATTTGCTGGTTTTTGCTGATGGTAGAGATCAGGATTCCCAACGACAAAGCCATCAGGATGAATAACAAGGCCTCGAGCATGAGAAGAAGCAAGCTTCCACGAACGGGTACCCCGAAAACAAAATAACCTAGCGCCACGATAGTAGCAGCGTTGATCAGGGAAAGCAGGACGTAAGGGACGACCTTCCCGGCAATGATCTGGATGGGTTTCAGGGGAGAAACGAGCAGCACTTCCATAGTCCCCAGCTCTTTTTCGCGGGCAATGGAAATGGAGGTCATCATGGCGCAAACCAGCATCAGCAACACGGTGATGATGCCAGGCACGAACATGAACACCCCTTTCAGCTCCGGGTTGTACAGAAGCTGTGGTTCCGGGATGATCCCCGGTTGTTGGCCGGCCTGAATCCCGGTCATTTCTGCCTGGTAATCCCTGATGATCGCCTCGGTGTAATTGGCCAGCAGACTGGCCGTATTGGGATCGGAGGCGTCACCGATGATGTGTATCGCGGCTTTTTGATCCCGCATGAGCTTTTCGGCAAAATTTTCCTCAAAAACGATGACCTGTTTGACCTTTCCACGCCGGAAATTTTCCTCTATCTCACTTTCATGCACCAGGTTTTCTTCCAGCAAAAAGTAATCGGAAGCGGTAATCCGGGAAATGATTCCCTGTGTAACCACATCTTTGGAATGGTCCAGCACGCCGATACGGGCATTTTTGATCTCATTGGTCAGGGCAAACCCGAACAACAGTATCTGGACCACCGGCATCCCGAACAGGATGATCATCGTCCGTACGTCGCGGAAAATGTG
Source organism: Bacteroidales bacterium (assembly GCA_019429045.1). Classification (GTDB taxonomy): domain Bacteria; phylum Bacteroidota; class Bacteroidia; order Bacteroidales; family JAGOPY01; genus JAGOPY01. The sequence goes on along the minus strand of JAHYJL010000001.1, from coordinate 30,083 downwards.
GTAGAATTCTTTGATGATAAATCCCCGCATTATCCTGCAATCTTAAGAAACACCTCCTCCATCGTAGCAGCCTCAAATTTTAACTTTAGACCCTCCGGTGTGTCCAGGGCCGCTATCCGGCCATCGACCATGATGGAAACCCTTTCACAATATTCCGCCTCTTTCATGTAGTGGGTGGTCATGAACACGGTGATCCCCTCGTGCGCCGCCTCGTAGATCATATCCCAGAACTGCCGGCGGGTGACAGGGTCCACCCCGCTGGTCGGTTCATCGAGGAACACGATGGCCGGCTCGTGCATGATAGCAATGGAAAAAGCCAGTTTTTGTTTCCATCCCAGTGGCAGCGACTGTATGATCCGGTCTTTGTAATCGTTCATTCCCAGTTTCTCCAGGAAAAAGGCCATCCTCTCCCTGATCCTTTTCCGCGGCAGTCCGTAAATTCCCCCGTAAAATGTAAAGTTTTCAGCGATGGTCATGTCTTCATAGAGAGAAAACCGCTGGCTCATATAGCCAATATTTTTCTTGATTTTTTCCGTTTGATGGTACACATCAAAGCCAGCTACTGTTATTTTTCCCGATGTGGGTTTCCAGAGCCCGCAAAGTATTTTGATCGCCGTAGTCTTCCCTGCGCCGTTTGCCCCCAGGAACCCAAAAATCTCTCCCTTTTTCACGAAAAAATTCAGGTTGTCGTTGGCGACAAAGGAGCCGAATTTCTTGACCAGGTTGTTTACCTCGATGATATGTTCTTTTTCGGTCATTTCCGACTTAACAGCCAGCAGCGGGTGGGGAAAAGAGCGGGCTATGTTTTCCGGAGCATCAGTCATGAGGACCTTTCCCTCCTGCATCAGTGCCACCCGGTCGCACCGGACGGCTTCGTCCATATATGGCGTGGAAACCAGGATGGTGATGCCTTCATGCTTCAATCGGCTTAGCATATCCCAGAATTCGATCCGGGAGACGGCATCGACGCCAGTGGTCGGCTCATCGAGGATCAGCACCGATGGTTTGTGGATCAGGGCGCATGAAAGCGCCAGCTTTTGCTTCATGCCACCCGACAACTTCCCGGCAGGCCGGTTTCTGAAAGGTTCCAGCTGCCGGTAGATGTCGCGGATCAGGTAATAGTTCTCCTTAACCGAAGCCTTGAAAATGCTGGCAAAAAAATTCAGGTTTTCTTCCACTGAAAGATCCTGGTAAAGTGAGAACCGGCCGGGCATGTAACCGATAATACGGCGGATCTTCTTATAGTCGCTGACTGTATCGAAGCCTTCAATTGTCGCATGACCCTGGTCGGGGAGCAGCAGGGTGGCCAGGATCCTGAAAAGCGTGCTTTTCCCCGCTCCGTCAGGGCCGATAAAACCGAACAATTCGCCTGTTTTTATGCCAATGCTGATATCATCAAGCGCTTTCCGGCCATTGTATGATTTGCTGAGCTGGTTAGTATGAACCGATATTTCCACGGCAGGCCTGTATTATTTGCCGTCAGGCATGAAGTTGATCTCCCCGGGCATGCCGATTTTCAGGCTGCCATCGTTGACAACCCTGATCCTGGCGGCATAGACCAGGTTCACCCGTTCCCGTTTCGTCTGTATGGTTTTCGGGGTGAATTCGGCTTTGGGACTGATCCAGGTGACAACGCCCTCCAGCCGGACGAGGTTCTTTTTATCCTGGTCGACGAGGACTTCCACCGTATTCCCAAGGAAAAGATATGGCAACTGGTCGCCGCTGATATAGACTTTCAGCTCCAGCGCATCCAGGTTGGCGATCTTGCAGACAGGCTTGCCCATGGCCGTGATCTCTCCCGCTTCGGTATACTTCACCAGTATGGTTCCCGCCAGCGGACTGGTGATCCAGGCCTTGCGCAAGGCCTCATCCACCTGCCTGATCTGAATATCCAGGGTGGCCATCTCCGCTGTAATACTCTCTTTCTGTACCCTGGTTGAGACGATCTGCTGGTTCAGCAACCCGAGGCTGCCGGTAAGGTCGTCAAGCTGTTTTTGGGTCGCCGCGCCGTCTTTCAGCAGGTTCTGCACCCTTTCCAGGTCAACCAGCAGGTTTTTTTTCTGCTGCTCCTGAACAAGGATTTGGGCGTCTATGCTCCTGGCACGGGCCAGCAATACCTTTTTCTGGCTGTAGATCTGTTCCTTTTTTAACGCCAGGTCTGTTGTATCCACTAACCCCAGGGTATCGCCCACACTCACCCGGATTCCTTCTTCCATATGAAGAAACAAAATCCGCCCGTTGGCTTCAGAAGATACAATGACCTCAATGGCTTCGAAGTTGCCGTAAGCATCCGATTTTTCATTCCTGGAACAAGATATTCCAAGAAGGATGATCACTGATATTATAATTATTTTTTTCATAATTGGATGATTTACAGTTTTCCGGCTGTTACCAGGTAATCGTACTGCGCTTTCACCAGTTGAACCTGGTGGATCTTAAGATTGAGCAGCGCCTCTGTTTCTGCGTTCAGTTCGGTGATATACTCTGTGGCGGTGATGACCCCGTTGGCTAAGCGGGAAGCGTAGGTTTTGGCAATGCCGGCGCGCAATGCCGCGATTTCTTCGTCTTTTTCGATCAGCTTCCGGTACCTGAGTACCTCAGCCTGTTTTCTCTCCAACTCAATGGAGATATTCTGGCTGAAGAGGTCGCGGTTGCTTTGAATAATATTCCTGTTAAGATCCAGGATCGATTTTTCGTTCCGGCCCTTGTTCCAGTCCCAGAAATTCCAGCTCATCCTGGCGCCGATCATGTAGAAATCATCGAACTCATTCTTCAACATATCAAAACCCGGACGCCCATAACCTGCCTGGCCATATGCCATAAACCGCGGCATCAGGCGGGAAGAAACCACCTTCTTCATGGATTCAGCCTTTTGTTCCTGCAGGCTGAACAGCCCGTATTCCAGCCGGTCCTGCCCGCCGGCAGTCATATAGGTATCCTGAACCGGCATTTCCAGGTCAGTATCCACAGTTATCTCTTCATTGGTAAGAATGGAGAGGATTTTATACGCTAACACTATATTTAATTCATTTTCTGCCAGTTTCTGATCCATTTTCAACATTTCAGCTTTCAAAATGTCGGCATTTGATGCCAGAACAGCGCCATGCCTTATGCCCGATTCCACCTCATTAAGTTTCGATTGCAGGGTTTCCAGGTGCAGCTCCAGCAAGGCTTTTTGTTCCTGCAAGGCCAGGATATTGAAATAGGCGGTGATGACCCTCTCCCTCATACGATATATCTCAATGCCTACATTTTGCAAACCGATCATGTTTTCGAGTTCTTCCACCTCTTTTGACCTGCGGGTAATGCCACCATCCCAAATCACCTGGCTGGCATCCAGGGATATCTTATACCAGTCTTTGGAGAGTGCCTCGAATTCAAATTGCGGGATGCGTATCGGCACTTCCGTCACATCGGATTGATAATGAATATTCCCGTTGATTGTAAATTCAGGAAGATAATGCCGGTTCAGGTTACGTATCTTCATCGCTCCCGAAGCGGCCAGGTAATCGGCCTGGTCACGCACCGGGTGATTCAACGCTGATTTTTCCAGGCATTCCTCCAGGGTCAATATTTTTTCCTGGGCTGGTAAGGAATGAATGAATAAAATGCTCACCAGCAATGGCATGATTCTTTTTAACATGGCTTGATGGCTTTTATGATGAATTCGGCAACCTGTTCTTTACGGCTTACAAGGAATTCCTGGAAGGCCGCCTCGTCATTGTGAAAAATAAATCCCTGTATCATCGGTTTGGCGGCGAAGGGGAAAATGCAGAGTGAAAGCATATTCACCAGTAAATGATAAGGATCAATGGGAGCGATGTTGCCTTTCCCGACCTCTCCGCGAAACATTTCCAGGATGAATTCGGGCCTGATCCCTGATGATTTGATGAGCTGCACGATGCGGTCGGGGTTTCTTTTCAGTTCGTGCAGGACGAACAAGGGGATTTGCGGATATTGCAACAGCGCATCAATGTAAGCGCCAACAAAGGCCCTGATCTTTTCAAAAAAATCAATTTCGGCGGTGAAGATTTTTAAAAGATTGGGTATCATGCGGGTGAAGGCCTCCATGAAAACGGCTTCAAACAGGCGGTCTTTGCTCCGGAAATAATAATGCAGCAAGGCTTTATTGATCCCTGACTCGGTGGCAATCATCTGCGTGGTAGCTCCGTCGAAACCATATTGCAGAAAGACTTTGCGGGCTGCTTCCAGGATTTGCAGCTCTGTTTCGTTATAATTCGGATTCATATTAACCAAATAATTTAACCAAATGGTTTAAATAATTGGACAAAAATAATACAAAGTTTGATTTACGCAAGTTTCAGTTGAAATTTCATTAATTTTGTCAAGAATTTTAGTTATTAATTGATAACATCACTTATCCTAAAGACAATCCTATGAAAAGCCGAATATTGGTTTCCATCCTGGCGATATGTGCCGGTGTCGTTTTATTCAGTTGTTCCAACCCTGTTGAAAAGAAATTACCTGGGATTTGGGTTGTTGAAGACATGGAATTCGAATCGGAATATGAATTGGATGAGCAGTTGGTAGAGGCATCAAAGAGAAGTCAGAAATCAATCAGTTACGAATTACTGGCCGATAAAACGGCCAGGGTTTACACCGGTTTTACGACTTTTGAAAGCGAATGGCTGTACGTAAAAAATGAAAAATCTGTTTACATCATCTTCCCTGGCACCTATGATACCATCCTGCTGGGCCGTTATGAAGACGGGAAACTGGTCAATATCGAAGAGAATCCGGAAATCCGGATCAAAACGGTTTTCGTGAAAGAGAAAAAATAGTCCCTATTCTTCTTTGCTGAATTTCAAGGCAAAGAATATTGATTCCAGCTGCCGCAGGTAATTCTTCTTATCGTTATTGGGATTATACACATACCCATCGAGGGTGATGACCTTGTTATTGGCCTGGTCAATAAAAGTGTAGTTGATAAACGAACCGCCCATAAAATCGTTTTCGACTTCCCACAGTCCCCTAGTTTCCACCGCATAGCCGCCGGGAAAATCGGTGATTACATTGAAAACAGGTGGAATATATGCTTCGGACACTTTCATGAATGATAAAGGGGAGGGCCCCGGAATATGCTCCAGCGTGATCGTATTACGCCACTGGATGATATGCCTGGGGTTGAAAACAATCGTGTCCTTGTAATCCATGGTATAGATCAGGATACTGAGTTCAGTGTCCTGTTTGACTTTGGTTATCTTGTGCCTGACCCAGGCAAAGTCAGGGGCCTCTTTGGCGAGATAAAACCCGCCGGGGATTGGAAGGAAGATGTTGAATTTCCTTTCCAGGGTGCCTGCAAGCTGGATATTCGTGGCCATCTGGTTGATGGCCAGGGTTCTTTCCCGCTCCAGCTGAATAAAAAGCTGCAGGAAAGTCTCTTTATTTTTTTCAAATTCTTCATAGAATGAAGCAAGGCTGGGGGCTGTTACCTTGATGACCCGCTGGGGCTCCGACCAGAGATTTTTACTGGTTTCAGATAATGGCTGGGTGAAGTCCGGGTTGATATCGACAATAAAGATGTTGTGATATCTTTTAAAGAGGTCGTTCAGGTTTTTCTGGGCAATGTTCAGTATATCGAACATCGGCTCGGGCTGGGATAATCCGATAGTCGGACCCCCGAAAAATTCCCGGATCGTGTCGCCCGGTTCACCTTCCCATTGTGGTTTATCGTTGGTAACGACCAGGAGTTCATTGATCGAGCCTGAAGATCGCTGCATCCCCGATTCACTTAGGGTGCATGAGCCTGCCCCAAAGAGGAACAAGGCTGTTATCAGGAATAGAAGCAGCCGGTTTGTGAATTTGTAAATCATGGTATTTTAATATATATCAACCTTTTGCGGCTATTTTTAATTTTTGCCCGACCTGTAATTTGGATGAGTTTCCAAGCTTGTTCCATCTTCTGATATCTTCAACAGAAACACCTTTGTATTGCTGGGCAATATCCCAAAGGGTATCGCCTCTTTTGACGGTATAATAGGTGAATTGTCCATCTGATCCTGAAGTTCCTGCCGATGCAGCGGCTGTTGCCTGATCCGAGACTTTCAGCTTCTGGTTTACATAGATCGTATTGCTTTTGAGATTGTTCCATCTTTTAATATCATCTATCGTGCAACCGTATCTCCTGGCAATACCTGCAAGATTTTCGCCTGACCTAACGGTATGTGTGCTTGTGGGGGAGGCTGACGAGGAGCTGGCAGCTGCGGAACCTGAAGATGAGGATGCTGATGCTGAGGAAGAAGGCGTGTATCCGGATGCTGAAAAAACGACCAGCCGCTTGCCGGGATGGATAGTGGTCCCCTTCATATTATTCCATTGCTGGAGTTGCCTGACCGAGACATTATATCTTCTTGCGATCAATCCAAGATTCTCACCTGATCTGACAATATGATATTGCCTTTCAGTGGCTGCCTTGATCTCGGTCATTAATTTTTCCTTTTGTAACCCGCTCTTACTTTTAAATTCATAGATCGCCTGTTCGTTTTCAACAAATGTCAGGATATACTCTTTCGGAAGTCTCAGGTTAAATCGTTTCCCGTCGTAAGCAGGGATGATCCCCGATTTGTACATGGGATTAAGAAAGGCTACCTCTTCTTTGGGAATATTGAGATATTCGGATACCTGGTCGAACGCCAGCGGTTGGGTAACCATCACTGTATCAATACCGTCATACAAAATACCGGGGTGCAGGGGATAGAGATTGTGTTCGGTGGCGTAGTTCATCACATAGGTGACCGCGATGAATGCCGGCACATACCCCCGTGTTTCGCGCGGCAGGAACGGCCATATGGCCCAGTAATCCCTGACACCACCGGCTCGCCTGATCGCTTTGTTCACATTCCCGGCGCCGGAATTGTAAGCTGCCATTACCAGGTTCCAGTCGCCGAACATATTGTAGAGATCTTTCATATGCCGGCAAGCCGCATCAGTCGAAAGGTAAGGATCAAAACGGTCGTCGGTGAGCGAGGTTACCTTCAGCCCGTAAAGTTTTCCGGTATAATACATGAATTGCCAGAGCCCTTTAGCCCCGGCGCGCGATCCCGCCGTCGGGTTCAGGGCCGATTCCACTACCGCCAGGTATTTCATCTCCAGCGGGATGTCGTATTTATCGAGATATTCTTCAAACAACGGGAAATAGATCTCTTTTAATCCCAGCATTTTTGAGGTCAGCTGCCGCTTTCTGACGGCATAGAGGTCGATAAAGTTTTTGACCGTCTGGTTGAAGGTCAGATCCATGGTCGTTTCCCGGTTCAGCTTTTCTATTCTTTCACTGTAAATGGAATCGGGGTAAGTCGGAACGTACCCTATCGGGAAGTTGTAAATATTCAGCAGGGATGTATCGGTAGTAAAAAAATAATCCTGGAAAAATGGGATATTGGTCAGGCTATCGAGCATGCCTGCGGCGAATGACTCATTCAGGATCTCATCAGCCTGTTTGGCATCATTGATCAGCACCCGGCCCCTGTCTTTGAGCGAATCATCTTCAGGATTTTCCACGCCCAGGTAGAAATCATCCCGGGTAAGCAGTGAATCGGGCACCTGGGCATTTCTAACGGCCAACACGATCGGGGCCGAAATAAACAGCAGCAAATGGATCAGTAGTATCAGCGAAACGTTTTTCTTCATCTTCAACAGTAATATTATCAGGATAACAACATATTTTTCAGGGCATAAAAGTAATACCGAAAACCCCTGCCCCGGAACAACCCGGTCAGAAATATTAACATCATTACGTTAAGAATATTGTATAATCTAGCGTAGCGGGTATTCTGATTCGCGTGCGGCTGCCAGGCTATCCCATACCGGGATGACCTTCTGAAGAAATACCTGTTTGTCATCGTTCAGCTTTTGCATATCCAGGCCGATGAATGCCTGTGCTTTAGCCTTGGTGGAGATATCGGGATAAGGCACTTCTTCATTATACCCCAGCGACGCCAGTAACCTGGCCAGTTTTATACGGGTTTCCTGGGCGATATTGATCGCTGAACCGATAACCCGGCTTGTTTCCACGGGGGCGTGGAAGGAGGATCCGTGGCCTGCAGCCGCGTAGTCCCAGCGCCATTGCGAATGGCGGATGCCCATCAGGATATCTTGCATCTGTTCCCCTGTTGCCCCGAGGTCCCAGGCTTTTTTTGCTTCAACATGCGCACGCACCAGCAATTCTTCCAGTTTACTTCTATTCATGTATATCTGGTCCTGACGGTCATATACATTTTTGATCAGGGTCATGGTTTTTTCCCTGTGGCAGACGGCGCAGGAGGCTTCCACGTTGTTCAGCGGGCTTTGCAGGTGATGGTCGGTGAATTTCAGGCCGCCTTCACTTTTATATGGCATATGGCAGTCGGCGCATGAAACGCCCCTTTCGGCATGGATGCCCGTCATATACACCTCCCAGTCGGGATGCTGCGCTTTCAGCATAGGGGCTTTGCTGAGGGCATGGGTCCAGTCGGAAAAATTGATGGCATCGTAGTAGCGTTCCATGTCTTCCGCTTTCAGCCCATTGTCCCAGGGAAGAGTAAGATAGTTCTGCCTTCCTTCCCTGTTATCGAAATAGTATTCCACATGGCACTGGGCGCATACCAGCGAGCGCATTTCCTGGTGCGAGGCGCGGGTGATGTCTTTTCCTATTCTCTCAAAGGCCTCTACCAACGCCGGCCGGCTGATGCGCAGGTTCATCGTTTTGGCGTCGTGGCAGTCGGCACAGCCGATGCCGTTCACTATTTCGTGTCCGAGCGTTTCCCAGGTACCGGCATAGGTCTCCGCGATGCCGATGGTCTGCATCATCCGGGGCACGTCGGTGCTTTTGCAGGCCCAGCAGGTATTGGGCTGCGGACTGGGCTTTCCGTCCATCGGCGCCCCTGTGCGCAGGGTGTTGCGCACATCGGTGATGGCGTAATAATGGCCGCGGCCCTGGTTGTAATCCCTGGCAAAGCCATAACCGGCCCACAATACTGACAGGCGGGGATATAGTTCGAGCATGTCGATCATTGCAGCGCCATTATATTTACTCCGGAAAGTGGTGTCGGCCGTTTGCAGATATGACTGGTATTCCCTGGGAAACACTTTTCCCCAGACGGCGTTGCGCGGCTCCCACGACTCGTAATTCACCTGTGGGGTGTAGGCAAACACCGCCTCCGCCCGGCGCTCCATGATGGAAGAGGCCAGCAGGCCCAGGAAAAAGACGATCACTACTGTGACCAGGAAGATCACCCAGCCAAGCCAGGGCTTCTTTCGGATGTTTTCGTTCAGGGTTGCCATATTAGGAATGTTTAATGTTTAATTAATAATGCATAATGCATAATGCATAATGCATAATGCATAATGTTTAATGCATAATGTTTGAACTTTGCCGACTGCTGACTGCCGGCTGCCGGCTGACTTTCATCCAATCCGGCACGGCGCTCGAGGGAAGCGGCACGCGGGCATTGGGGACGCTTGAGATGCTGTTGACCCTTCCGTGGGGGACCTCCCGGTGACAATCCCAGCAAAGCCGGTCGGTGCGCTCATGATCCAGATGATGGACCAGCGACATCAATTTCGCATCCCGGATCAACTCATTGTGACATCGCACACAGTTTTCCTGCACGACACCTACACCGGCTTTTTTGATAAAGATTACCTGCGGTTCAAGCCTGAGGGTAAATATAGTGGCATGCCGCATGCCATCCATCGCTTTGAAATAGTATTTCCGGAAGAAATTGTCCTGGGGTACATGGCAATCGTTGCAAACAGCAACTTCACGATGTGAACTGTGGCTCCAGGTAGCATACTGCGGAGCCATAATGTGGCAGTTCATGCAGGTCTCCGGCTTGTCCGAGAGGTATGAGTGGGCCCGGGAAGTCCTGAAAATCATTACCGCCACACCGACAAAAACCCCCAGTACAATGATCACCGGCAGGTACCATTGCGGGGGTGGGGCATAAGAATGAACGATTTTCCTGATCATAACCGGTCAGATTGAGGGGTTATCTCATTCACATCGGTCTCAAATATAATCTTTTTTCAAAAAGTAACTGCAAAAATGATCGGAAGAAATTTTTTCTGTCCAGGCATCAAAACCCTGTTCAACGACCCTTTCGATCAATGGAGCAGGGACAAAAGGGGTGGTCAGCAGAAAAATCTCACCGGGTTTAAGGTCCGAAACGCCGGTAAGTACCTCGCCCAGCGGATGCCCGCCCGCTTCTATTACCGGCCGGGCATCTAACCGTATCACAATCCTGGCTTCATTTAACCAGTGAGGTTTTTCGGTTGGCTTTCCGCCAATGGAATCTATTCCCTCCAGGCTGTCCTGGCCAACTTTTGCACGAAGTGTGTTAACCAGTTGCTGTACAGGAATTTCACCCACTGCGGCAGCTTGCTGGATTGTCGTCACGCGGGCGATGGTCCGCCGGAGAACCGGGTGCTGGAGTTTTTTAAAGACCGGCGCCATTTCTATCAGCAGTTCCTCCAGCTCCGGGTAGGCCTGGAGGAGTTCGTGAATTTTTGTTTTGGGAGTTATGATTAGTTGTTCCACAGTGTTTCGTGTTTCGTGTTTTGTGTTTCGTGTTTCGTGTTTTGTGTTTCGTGTTTTGTGTTTCGTGTTTCGTGTTTTGTGTTTCGAATGTTTTATTTCGAATAGGAAAGTATCCGTTGTTCGCCTTCCAAGGCGCGGTGGCCGGTGAGGTCCTGCGAGACTTCGAGGGTGCCGAGGTAATTGCCGTTTTCATCCCTGAGGGCAAAGTATTCGATGTGGATGAACTTCCCCTTCATCTGGATCCAGAAGGGGGCATGATCCTGCCGGCTGCTCTTGAAGTCATCCAGGATCTGTTCCACCACATGCACGCTCGACGGCGGATGGCACAGCTTGACATCCCGGTTCAGGATCGCCCGGCTGCGATGGAAAATCCGCTCTTTCCCCTGGCTGAAGTACCTGACTTTCTCGTCTTTATCGACAAATGTCATATCCACCGGAAGGGTGTTCAGGATAGCCTGCAGTTCGGCTTTGGTGAAGCTGCCGGAAGGAAGCTGGATGAGGTCGCTGTCGGATACTTCCAACTGCGATTCATCGATATTTTCCGGCTTCCATTCAATATCGGGGTCGTACAGGCAAAAACCGATCTCCAGCGTCTGGCGGTATATCTCGTACCATTCCATATCCGATAGTTTATCCATCACCATCGGTAGCAGGATCTGGTCTTCTTTCATGGTCATATCTGCCACACCGTCGGATGCCGGTTTCAGGATTAGCTGCACGGCGGCGGTGGCCTCTTCGGGATGGAGTCCCTCCGGGTTGTTCAGTACCTCGATGGCTGCTTTCAGCAATTCCCTGATCTCGTTATGCTTGCCCCACATTACCTTGGGAGGGCCTGTGATGCCGTATTTCTCCAGGTAGGGGAATACCAGGTTTTCCTTGCGGAGATAATGTTTTTCCACATCCATCAGGCTGTTGAACAGGGTTTTCATCTCCAGGAACCAGGGTGAGATATCCGTTTCATCCTTCAGGGAGGCTCCCTTTTTATAAAGCTCTTCGAGTTGATCGACCACTTTCAGGAGTTCCTTGTTTTCCCTTTTGAAGGTATCGACAGGGTGCCCCGGGGGCACGATTTTCATTCCCGACAGGTCGATATGGCCGTCCAGCGCTTCGCTGTGGATATCGCAAAATTGCAGCACTTCAGCCTCGCTGAGGGTCCCTTCGGAGATCAGCTCCTGCTCCACCTCCACCACTTCGCCGTAGGGGATTTTCTGCAGCAGGTTAACCAGTTGCTTGCGCGCTTCAGCCGGCGCTTCGCCGGCATGAAGCTGCAGGATCATATGCTTGAGCAGCTCCTTGCGCTTTTCGGAGTTGTTGATCAGTTCGCTCATAATAGCTACTCCTTGATCATCGTCAGCAACATCTTGAACCGCTCCACCGCATTCACCGCATGCGGGATGTTCGCCGGCATGATGATCGCCTGGCCGGCAGTCAGAATGTACGGCACGCGGTTGATCATGATCTCCGCTTTGCCTTCGAGCACTTGCACCAACGCATCGAAAGGGGCGGAGTGCTCACTGAGTTTCTGGCCTTTGTCGAACGCAAACAGCGTTACATTGCCTTTTTCTTTCTGAATAACGCGCTTGCTGACAATCCCTTCTGCGGAATAGTCTACCTTGTCGCTGAAGTTCATTATTGTTGAATGGCTGAATAATTGAGTTTCCATAAGGGTAGTTTTAAATTTTGAATTTTGAATGTTGAATTTATGCTTAATTATCTGTGATAAATCTGTGTAAATCTGAGAAATCTGTGGTGAATAATTCATCGACAATTGTCAGATAAAATCCTCGAACAGCACTTCCCCTTTAATGCTCACGACTGTCTTTTTCAGCGGGACTTTTCTCTCCGCCGCCTCTCTTGCAAGCCCTGCGATGTGAACCAGGCCGCTGCAACACGGCACTTCCATTACGATCACGTTCAAACTACTGATCTGAGCTTCGTCGATCATCGTTTTTAGCTTTTCCACGTACACCTCTTTGCCCTGGTCCAGCTTCGGGCAGGCGATCGCCAGGCTGCGGCCCCTGAGAAACTTCTGGTGGAAGTTGCCGATGGAGAAAGCGACACAGTCGGCGGCCAGCACCACCTCGGCGGTACGGAAATAGGGTGCGACCGGGTTGATGAGATGCATCTGTACCGGCCACTGGCGCAGTTCAGAAGGAATTTCGGCAGGAATCTCAACAGGGACTCCATCCCTCTCATCCGTTTTTATGATGAAATCAAAACTTTTCACCCCCGGACAGCCTCCCACGGCACAACCTCCGCCATTGATCCCTTCTCCATATACCTTTTCAAGTGTATCTTCAAGATCGAAAGTAAGTTCACCATGATGCTTTTCGAGATACTCCATCGCATCCCCGAAATACTTCATTTCATTATGATCCAGCAGGTGCTTCAGGTGGGCGATTACGGTATTTTCGCCGAATTTGACAATCTCTTTGATAACCGCCTTTTCGTTATAGGGCTCCGCTTCGCGAAGTTCTATCTCAATGGCCCCTTCCGGACATTCGCCGATACAGGCCCCCAGGCCGTCGCACATCAGGTCCGATACCAGCCGCGCCTTCCCATCGATGATCTGCAGCGCCCCTTCCGGGCATGCCGGGATGCATAACCCGCAGCCGTTGCATTTTTCTTCGTCTATTTTGATGATTTCGCGTTGCATATTGATTCCATTTACAAGCAAAATTAGCCCTTGTAATCCTATCTGGATGTAACAAATGTTACAATAACTCGAAGACTTGCATAAAACCATTATTTTTACATGGTTATTCTATAATTTAGAATTTCTCATGATATGTCCTCAAAACTGTCACCCGAGCATCTTGAAATCCTGACCCGATGTCCGATTTTTATAGGGCTTGACGGGCATGAGATCGAGAGTGTTTTCAGCAATGCCCATCACTTTACACGGACATTTGAGGTGGGGGAGATTGCTGCCTTCAGTGGGGAGCCGGTAAACTTTCTGATGTGTGTGCTGGAAGGAAGTTTGAAGGGGGAGATGCAGGATTTTTCGGGGAAAGTGATCACGATCGATGACATTAAAGCCCCACGGACACTGGCAACGGCTTTCATATTCGGTAAGCAGAACAGGTTTCCTGTCAATGTACTGGCCAACGAAAAAACCAGGATACTTTACATTCCCAAATATGAGTTCATGAAAATGCTTCAAAGCGATATTCGCATCCTGCAAAATTTCCTGAACGTGATTTCCGGCCAGACCCAGATGTTGGCCAACAAGTTGAAATTTTTATCATTCAAAACCATCCGGGGCAAGATTGCCCAGTACATTCTTTCCCTGGCCGGTCCGGATAAAACGATGGTCGAGATGCCGCTGACACAGAATGCCCTGGCAGAGCAGTTTGGTGTCGCACGCCCTTCACTGGCCCGCACCTTGGGCGAAATGGCGGATGAGGGAATCATTTCGGTCGACCGGCGGGTGGTGCGGATACTGGATAGGAAAAAGCTGATGGAGGTTGGGGGATGATGGTTGTACATTACACCATACCTGTCTTCGTCCCCGAACTCGGATGCCCGTTTCAATGTGTTTTTTGTAACCAACGGAAGATCACAAACAGGAAAAAGATTCCCGATGCAGAAGAAGTACGATGCCTGATTGAAGAATATCTTGCTTCGTATCCCAGGGGGAAGCATCATATTGAGATCGGTTTTTTCGGAGGGAATTTCACAGGGCTGCCGCTGGATGAACAGGAGAGCTACCTGCGGGTGGCCAATTCTTTCCTGGAAAGCGGTAAGGTGAAGGGCATCAGGCTTTCTACCCGTCCGGACTATATCAGTGAACAGGGACTCCATCCCTTGAAAAAATTCGGTGTAACCACCATTGAGCTCGGCGCACAGTCGATGGATGAAGAGGTATTGATACAATCGGTACGGGGGCATACGGCCCAGGATGTTGAGATGTCATCTCAGATGATTGTCAACCATGGCTTCCGGCTGGGATTGCAGATGATGGTCGGTCTGCCCGGCGACACCCTGGAGAAATCGCTCTTCACGGCGCGTAGAATCATAGAGCTGGGGGCCAGTGAAACCCGGATCTACCCGGTGTTGGTGATAAAAGGGACAACGCTGGCTGAATGGTATGAAAAGGGGAAATACAAGCCATTGTCGCTGGATGAGGCTGTCCGGTGGGTCAAACAACTTTTGCCGCTGTTTGAGGAGGCCGGGGTGGAGGTGACCCGTGTCGGGCTGCACGGCGCCACCAGGCTCCTGCGCGGTGAAGAGCTGCTGGCAGGCCCGTGCCATGAATCTTTCCGGGAGCTGGCCATGACCGAAGTATGGTGGGACCGGCTGAAGGGCATAGGGCAAAGAGAGGAGGGCGAAGTGATCCTGATTTCGGTTCATCCATCCCAATATAACTATGCGGTCGGATATTACGGCAGGAACCGGAAAAGGCTGCTGAAGCATTTCAGGGAGGTCAGGTTTGGGAAAGATTTGAAGTTGAAAGCGAATGAATTTTGGGTTGAGTACTTCTAAGAGTGTTCAAGTGTTCGGGTGTTCAAGTGTTAATGAAGCGTGTTGATCATTATTAATCATAAGATTTCTTCAGGTACGAAGAAAAAGCTGTCCCGGTTCGGCGAACTGATGGAGCTTCAGACGCAGGGCATCACTTATTCAGCCATTTCCGGGCATCCTGATATCTTCTTCTGCCAGTCGCCCGGCCATCTTTTTGCAGCGCCGAACCTTCCGGAGAAGTACTTTAAATTACTTGATGATCACAAGATCAGGTACATTACCGGCGAATTGCCGGTAGGCGGTGAATACCCTGCCACCTCCCGGTATAACGCCGTTGCGATGGATAAGTATCTCATCCATAATTTCCGCCATACTGATTTTACCATCACACGGACCCTGGAAGATCTTACCCCGGTGCATGTTGACCAGGGCTATTGCCGGTGTAATTTGCTGCCGCTGAAAGACGGGCATTTTATAACCAGTGATCCGGGGATTCATAAGGTTTTACAGGGACTCCATCCGCCAGCTGGCGGACTCCATCCCTGTTCTCTGTTCGTCAACTCCCACAAAATCAAACTCGAAGGCTTCCCCCACGGCTTCTTCGGCGGCTGCTGCGGAGTGCTTGAAAACACCGTCTTTATCAACGGTAGTCTTTCCCATCATCCGGATAGCGGACAAATCAAGGAATATCTGGTATCACTTGGTTATAAAATCGTTGAACTGGATGAAGGACCGCTGACCGATGTGGGAGGCATACTATTTGCCGACCGCTGACCGCCGACCGCCGACCGCCGACTTTTTTACTATCTTCGCACCCTGAATCACTAAAGCCAATCATCTATGCTTCGCACACATACCTGCGGCCAGCTCCGCCTTTCCGATACCGGCAAATCCGTCACCCTCAGCGGCTGGGTGCAGCGCTCCCGCGACCTCGGTGGCATGACCTTTGTCGACCTGCGCGATCGCTACGGCCTGACACAGCTCGCCTTCAACATGGAGACCAACCCGGAGCTCTGCCTGCAAGCCCGCAAGCTGGGCCGTGAATTCGTGATCGCCGCCACCGGCAAGGTTATCGAACGCAGCTCCAAGAACCTGAAGATCCCCACGGGAGAGATTGAGATCATGGTGGAAAAGCTTGAAGTGCTGAACGCATCCAAAGTGCCGCCGTTCACCATCGAAGAAGAGACCGACGGGGGGGAAGAACTGCGCATGCGCTACCGTTATCTCGACCTCCGGCGGAACCCGCTGCGCCGCAACCTGGAACTGCGCCACCGCATGGCCATCGAAACCCGCAATTACATGGATGCCCAGGGTTTCCTCGAAATAGAAACACCTTTCCTGATCAAGTCCACCCCGGAAGGGGCCCGCGACTTCGTTGTCCCTTCCCGCGTGCACCATGGAAAGTTCTACGCCCTGCCGCAGTCGCCCCAGACCTTCAAGCAGATCCTCATGGTGGCCGGTTATGACCGATACTACCAGATCGTCCGCTGCTTCCGCGATGAGGACCTGCGCGCTGATCGCCAACCCGAGTTCACCCAGATCGATTGCGAAATGGCCTTCGTCACCCAGGAAGATATATTAAACACCTTTGAAGGATTGGGCCGGCACCTCTTCAAAGCTATTAAAGGCATCGACCCGGGCAGCTTCCCGCGCATGAGCTATGCCGACGCGATGAAATACTACGGCTCCGACAAACCTGACATCCGCTTTGAGATGAAATTCGTCGAATTGAAGGATTTACTGAAGAACAAAGGCTTTTCGGTATTTGATTTCGCGGAACTCGTGGTCGGAATCTGCGCGGAAGGTTGCGCAGAGTATTCGAGAAAACAGCTCGACGATCTGACTGAATTTGTCAAAAAGCCGCAGATCGGCGCAAAAGGATTGGTCTACATCCAGTACAAACCTAATGGCTCTCTGAAATCCTCGGTGGATAAGTTTTACAGCCCGGAGGATTTGCAGAAAGTCACTGAAGCATTCAAAGCCAAACCGGGCGACCTGATCCTGATCCTGGCGGGCGACACTTATAAAACCCGTAAGGCGCTCAACAAGCTGCGCCTGGAAATGGGCAGCCGCCTTGGCCTGCGCAACCCGGAGGAGTTCCGGCCACTATGGGTGCTCGATTTCCCATTGCTCGAGTGGGATGAGGAAACAAAACGCTTCTACGCTATGCACCACCCGTTCACCTCTCCCAAACCGGAGGACATACCGCTGCTTGACACCGATCCGCGCATGGTCCGCGCCAATGCCTATGACCTGGTAATCAACGGGGTGGAGATCGGTGGAGGCTCAGTCCGTATCCACAACAAAGAGCTGCAGAAGAAAATGTTCCAGATCCTGGGATTCACCGACGAAGACGCCCAGGCCCAGTTCGGCTTCCTGATGAACGCCTTCGAATACGGCGCCCCGCCGCACGGCGGCATCGCCTTCGGTTTCGACCGCTGGGTAGCCCTCTTCGCCGGGGTGGACTCCATCCGCGACGTCATCGCCTTCCCAAAGAATAATGCAGGACAGGACATGATGATCGATTCGCCCGCGGAGATCTCCGGTGAACAATTGAAGGAGCTGGGTGTTAGGACGGTAGGACTGTAGGACGGTAGGACTGTAGGACTGTAAGATTAAATCCGTAACTCAAAACTCAAAACTCAGAACTCAGAACTCAGAACTCAGAACTCAAAACTCAGAACTCAGAACTCAGAACTCAGAACTCAGAACTCAGAACTCAGAACTCAGAACTCAGAACTCCCATTAGCTCCCCGATAATCTTCGGAATATCCGTATTATCTATCACCCCGGTAAATCGTTCTGCACCTGTTCCGATGGCGTAAACCGGGACATTGACGCCGGTATGCGAACCTGTTCCCCAGGCAATGCCCGCTTTCTTGTTCATGATCTCGATGGCTTTGGCCATGAAAGGTTCGGAGTACCCATACGACCCTTTTTCGGTTCCGATACCCATAACGGTCGTCATGAAAAGTTCTTTGAGGACAGCCATTTCCTCATCATCCAGCAGGGTCCCGTACTTCCTGTTGTGCAGGCCCAGGTCGAATTCCAGCGCCCGCAGCATGCGGTTAAAATCTTCTTCAGAATCACCCGACTGGTTTACCCGGAAATGGGCGACGATCTTGTTCAGCTCTTCCACCGATGAGCGCTGGTACTTTAACAATTCCACATTGGTTTCATATTTCGTGGCGACATGGCCGAGCGACAGTCCACCCGTTTCATGGTCTGAAGTGACAATGATCAGCGTGTTTTCAGGGTATTCGTGATAAAAATCCAATGCTTTGTCCACAGCTTCGCTAAAAGCGATCATCTCGCGAACCAAAGAAGCCGCATCGTTGGCATGGCCCAGCCAGTCGATCTTCCCCCCTTCAATCATCATGAAAAAGCCTTCATCTCCTGAAAGCATCTCAATCCCCTTTGCCGTAAAATCGGCCAGTGTCAGGTCGCCGGGATGGGTGTCGATGGCATAAGGCAGCGAGGCCCCGCCCGCTGTCCTGGGTGATAGAACCAGTGATTTTCCGTTGCCAGGTTTCAGGTTCCGGAAGGCTTCTGCGGAATTGACCACAGCGTAACCTTTTTCAGCCGCCAGGGTGGTCAGGTTCACCTCCTGATCGTTCCACATGCCGTCGGGGATCAGGAAACCACCCCCGGCAAAATAATCAAATCCGCTGTTTATCAAATCAATGCCTATTTCAAAATACATATCGCGGTCGGGTTGGTGGGCATAAAAAACAGCCGGGGTGGCATGGTCGATCGAGACGCTGGTCACAATGCCAACCTTAAAGCCTTGCTTTTTCGCTTTTTCCGCTATGGTTTCGTAAGGAACCGTTGCTGCCGGGTCCATAGAGATACGGTTGATATTGGTTTTTTTACCTGTGGCCAGCGCTGTACCGGCCGCTGCGGAACCGGTGATCAACCGGTTGTTGGCATATGTGGTGCTTTGACCTATGTGTGGAAAGCCGGAAAAATTGAGCGGCTCGAATCCGGTATTGCCTTTAAGCGCTGCCAGGTATGCTTCCGTGGTGCTGACCTGTGCATGGCCCATGCCGTCGCCGATAAATAAAAACACATATTTAACGTTCTTCGGTTCACCCTCATAATAGGTATTTGCCAGAATGTTGATGTGCGCGGCTAGAATCCAGATTGTGATCCATAAAATGCGGAGGAAATATTTTCTGTTAATCATAATGGGAATATATGCTGAATTGGCAGCAAAAATAAATAAAAGGGTTGGAAACCCCAGGGTTGGAAACCCTCATTTTTACAATGCCGCTCAGACGATATCCAAATTCGGCTTAACTTTGCCGGTAAATGGGGTTGGAAACCCCAGGGTTGGAAACCTTTAATGTATAATATGCCGATTTCCAAAGATATTGAAATCATGTCACCGGTAGGTTCCTTTGAATCCCTGACGGCGGCGATCCAGGGAGGGGCCGGTTCGGTCTATTTCGGGGTGGGGCACCTGAACATGCGCTCCAGGTCGACTATCAATTTCACCCTGGAGAACCTGCATACTATCTCATCTATCTGCCGGGAAAAGGGTATCCGGACATATCTTACATTGAACACCGTTATTTTCGATGAGGAGCTGGAAATGATGCGCCGGATAACCGATGCGGCAAAAGAGGCAGGCATCGATGCCATCATCGCTTCCGATCATGCCGTTATTCAGTATGCGAACCAGGCTGGCATGGAAGTGCATATCTCCACCCAGGCGAACATCACCAACATCGAGGCGGTCCGCTACTTTTCCCGCTATGCAGATGTGATGGTAACAGCCCGTGAGCTGGAGTTGCGCCAGGTGAAGGCGATCACGGAAGCTATTGAAAACGAGCAGATAAAGGGCCCTTCAGGCCGGTTGGTAAGGATCGAAGTCTTTATCCACGGCGCCCTCTGCATGGCCGTATCCGGGAAATGCTACCTGAGCCTCGACAATATGAATTCTTCGGCCAATCGCGGCGCCTGCCTGCAGCTCTGCCGCCGCCCTTACCGGGTGTTCGACCGGGACGGGGAGGTGGAACTGGTCATCGATAATGAATACATCATGTCGCCCAAAGATCTCAAGACTATCGACTTCCTTGATCAGATCCTGGATGCGGGGGTGAGGATACTCAAAATCGAAGGCCGCGGCAGGTCACCCGAATACGTTAAAACCGTCACCCGTGTTTACCACGAAGCAGTCCAGGCAGTTCTGGAAGAGACGTTTACAAAAGAGAAACTCGAAACCTGGAACTCGAAACTCGAAACTGTTTACAACCGCGGCTTCTGGGACGGCTACTACCTCGGGCGAAAAACCGGCGAATGGTCCGATCAGCATGGCTCCAAAGCTACCCGGAGGAAAGTGTATGTGGGAAAGATCATGAATTACTACGCCAAAGCCTGCGTTGCGGAGATCAAAGTGGAGGCCCATCCGGTTGCCGTGGGGGATGATATCCTTATCCTTGGACCCACCACAGGGGTTGTGGAGGATAAGGTGAGAGAAATCTGGAAAGATGATCGTCAAGTTGACTCTGCCGGACAGGGGGATCTGATCACCATACCGGTCGGCACTTTTCTCCGCTTGTCTGATAAATTGTATAAACTGGTTTGGGATGGAGTCCCTGTTTAACTTGCATACGCATTGCCATTACTGCGATGGCACGGATGAACCGGAAGCAAAAATCATTTTGTAGTGCCCGATGTTTGCCTCGAAAAAGATCTCTCCCTCTTTGACAAACCCGTATTTTTCATAAAATTTAACTGCGGTGAGCTGGGAATGAAGGTAAATTTTCTTTTTTAGCGGGATGATATCTTTCAGGATTTCTTTCAGCAGTGCAGCGCCAAATCCCTTGTTACGGTATTCTTCCAGTGTGGCAAACCTTTCCAGTTTGATCCCGCTTTCCGTTTCCCGCCAGCGGGCGGTGGCCGCCGGTTTTTCATCAAGAAGGAGCAGGTAGTGATGGGCATCATCTTCATGCTCGTATTCGAGGGCCGGATCGACATTCTGGCCTTTCACAAACACCTCATGCCGGATGGCGAGCGCCTTTTCGGCCATTCGTGGTTCCCGGACATTCCTGAACCGGATGATGCGTGTGCTTATTTGGGATCGTAGGCCCATTTTACCCAAATGGCTCCCCAGGTAAATCCGCCGCCAAAGGCAGAGAGGATCAGGTTATCGCCTTTTTTAAGCTGTTTTTCCCATTCCCAGATACAGAGCGGGATCGTGGCGGAGGTAGTATTCCCGTATCTTTCGATATTGATCATGACTTTCTCTTTCTGCAGGCCCATCCTTTTGGCGGTAGCGTCAATGATGCGCAGATTGGCCTGGTGTGGGACCAGGTAAGCGATATCGTCGGCTGTCAGGTTGTTTCTTTTCATGATCTCCACGGAGACATCGGCCATGCCCACCACAGCGAATTTAAAAACCGCCTGCCCTTCCTGGTATATGTAATGTTCCCTGAAATCGATGGTTTCCTGGGATGCAGGCTTGACTGCCCCGCCGCCTTTCTGTTGAAGGTATTGCCTGCCTGAGCCGTCAGTTTTCAGGATGGAGTCCATCACCCCAACCTCTTCTGTGGTTGGCTCCAGCATGATAGCGCCGGCGGCGTCGCCGAAAAGCACACATGTAGCCCGGTCGGTGTAATCGACCATCATCGACATCTTTTCCGCACCGACGATGATGACTTTTTTATATTGACCCGACTCGATGAATTTCCTTCCTGTTTCCAGGGCAAAGACAAATCCCGAACAGGCTGCATTGATATCAAAGCTCCAGGCGTTTTTCAGCCCGCACTTATCGCTGATCACATTGGCAGTGGCCGGGAATGCATAATCGGGGGTGACTGTGGCGCAGATGAGCAGTTCAACCTCCTCTGGCTTTGTGCCGGTTTTTTCCAGCAGGCCTGTGACGGCCGGGGCGCCGATATCGGAGGTGCCTTTGCCCGGCTCCCGCATGATCCGTCTTTCCTTTATGCCCGTGCGGGTCATAATCCACTCGTCATTTGTATCGACGATCTTCTCCAATTCTTCGTTTGTCAATACAAAATCCGGCACCCAGCAATGAATCCCGGTAATGGCGGCCCTGATCTTTTGCATGCTGCGATTATTCTTTTTGATTGAGAGAATGCTTTATTAAAGCCTGCTGAATCTTTTTGGAAAGTTCTGCTTCATACACCTCCTTGGAAAGGATAATCATATTCTTGATAGCGGTGCTGTTGGAGATACCATGCCCGACGATAACGGAAGCATTGACCCCGAGCAACGGTGTGCCGCCGTAGTTTTCGTAATTCATACGGTCGATATATTCATCATGGAACCCCCGCTTTACCAGCATCCGGTAGACCGATTCCATCAGTTTGAGCACCACGTTGCCGGTAAACCCGTCACAAACGATCACCTCGGCTTTATCTTTCAAGATATCCCGTCCTTCAATATTTCCGACAAAATTGAAATCTTTCGTGTCTTTCATCAGCTGGTAAGCAGACTGGCACAACAGGCTCCCTTTTTCTGCTTCGTGGCCCAGGTTGAGCAAGGCCACGCGGGGATTTTCAATCTTGTAGATGTAATGGGCGTAAATAGAACCCAGGATACCGAACTGGTACATCACATCGGGTTTGGGATCGGGAATGGTGCCCACGTCGAGCAAAATACCAAGGGAACCGTTTTCTTTGGGTATGATCACTGAGGTACAGGGCCGGATTATCCCTTGTATGGTATTGACGCTGTAAATAGATCCGACCACCATGGCGCCGCTGTTACCGGCGCTGGCGAAAGCATCAATCTGGCCATGCTTGAGCAAATGAAAACCAACCGCAATGCCCGATTTGGGTTTTTGCATGATAGCGCGGGTCGGATGTTCGCTCATGCCAATCACCTCAGGGGCATCTACGATATCGAAGTGATCCGGGTTGCAGCCGATCTTCTTCACACTGTCCATGATCACCTGCTGCGGGCCGATCATCACGATCCGGTCATTAGGGGATATCTCAGTCAAGGCTTTGTATGCACCTGATATGGTGGCATCAGGGGCAAAATCCCCTCCCATAACATCCAGTCCTATTTTCATATTTGCAAAGTTAATGGGAAATAATTTATTCCCCGGTTTTGCTCATCACCAGCTTGCCTTTGTAGTAAAGGTCGCCATCGACATAATAGGCGCGGTGATAAACATGAATGGCCCCGGTTGCCGGGCATTTGGCCAGCGTGGGCTTTTCAATCTTGTCATGGGTCCTTCTCTTGTCCCTTCTGGTTTTCGAGTGTTTACGCTTTGGATGTGGCATATCGTTTTAAAATTAATTTTCCTGGTTCGTATTATCTTTTAACTGTTTAAGCTTCTCCCACCGGGGGTCGACCTGTGGCGTCTTATCTTCGCTGATGAAACGAGTGATTTCCGGGTCGCAGAGACTCTCTCCGGCTGTATTTTCGCCATGTACCCTTTTCATGGGAAGCAGCAAATGGATGTACTCGTAGAAAAACTGGCTCAGATCGATTTCATTTTCCTTTTCATGGATCATCAACACTTCTTCCGAAACCTCCTGGTGCTCACTTCCGTACTTGACGATCAGACGGGTTTCTCCGTCAAGCGGCTGTTTGTAGTCCTGTCCGCACCGGTCGCAGGCAATGGTTACCAGGCCGGTGAAATGGAAATGAAAGATGAGCATCCGCTCCTGCCTTTCCAACCGGCAAACCACCTGTACCCTCCCTTCGCCGACCTCCGAGTATTCGAAATTCTCAAAGAACTCATCGTCAATTTCGAAGGCAAAATTATAATTTCCTGCCTTTAACCCGCCGAAAGGGATCACAAATTGTCGCATGTAATCCACAATATTCCCTCCTAAAAATTGGGCGGCAAAATTAACGATTAAAATTCTGATAGACAAATCTTTTTTAATCAACGAATTTTTTGTCGCAAAGCCACAGATTTTTCTCTACAAATTGTTAAACAATTAACAAAAACATAATTTTGCAGGTCTGATTTTGCTAACGAAAAAGCTAAGCTATGTTCAATAAGATGATCGCTGCCACACTGCCCTACATGCCTAAAAGCTTTGTATGGATTTTTTCAAAAAGATACATTGCCGGAAAGAAGATCGAGGATGCCATACGTGCTTCACGGGAACTGAATGCCGAAGGGATCATGGTGACGGTCGACCTGCTCGGGGAGTTCATCACCAGGCTGGATGAGGCGGATAACAATAAAAAAGAATACCTGGAGATCATCGACACCTTTATCCGGGAGAAGATCGACGGGAATTTCTCGCTGAAGCCGACCATGTTCGGGTTGCTGATCGATAAAGAGGTTTGCTACCGGAATATTCGTGAGATCCTCGCCAAAGTGGCATCATACGACAACTTCATCCGGATCGACATGGAAGATTCGCAATGTGTCGACCTGGAAATCGAACTATACCGGAAGCTGAAAGCTGAGTTCCCGAAGCATGTGGGGCTCGTGGTACAGGCTTACCTGAAAAGGACGCTGAAAGACCTGGAGAACCTGATGGACCTGCACACGCCGGAGAACCCGCTCAACTACAGACTTTGCAAGGGTATTTACGTGGAACCGGCTGAAATTGCCTACAAGAAATACGAGGAGATCAACCAGCATTTTCTCAAAGACCTTGAATACATGTTCCGGCAGGGTATTTACCCGGGGATTGCCACGCATGACAAGCCGCTGGTGGAAGGCGCCTACCGGTTGATTGAAAAGTACAATGTCCCGAAAGATAAGTATGAGTTCCAGATGCTATACGGTGTCACGCCTGAACTGAGGAGGTCGATCATTGAAAAGAGCCACCGCATGCGGGTGTATGTCCCCTTCGGTGAACAATGGTTTGCCTACAGCACCCGCCGCCTCAAGGAAAATCCCCGCATGGCGATGCTGATCATCAAGGCGCTGTTTTTCAGAGGGTAATAAATTTGAAACAAAAACCATATCTTTGCCTAAATTTTTAATACCCCTCATGGAGAAGAAAAATATAGGAAAGATTGTCCAGATCATCGGCCCGGTGGTCGATGTCGCTTTCGAAGACGAGACCCAGTTACCCAATATTTACGATGCGCTTGAAGTTGTCAACGACAAGGGAGAGGTGATTGTCCTGGAATGTCAGCAGGATATCGGGGAAAACACGATCCGGACCGTTGCCATGGATTCGACCGACGGATTGCGTCGCGGCAAGGAGGTGATCGGATACGGCCAGCCTATTTCCATGCCGGCGACGGAAGAGGTCCGCGGGCGCCTTTTCAACGTGATTGGCAAGCCCATCGACGGCCTTGGAGAGGTATCGCGTGAAAAATTATATCCCATTCACAGGGACCCGCCTTTGTTTGAAAACCTGACTACGCGCCAGGCAGTGCTGCACACCGGGATAAAGGTGATCGACCTGATCGAGCCCTATTCAAAAGGCGGCAAAATCGGCCTGTTCGGCGGCGCCGGCGTGGGCAAGACGGTCATCATCATGGAACTCATCAACAATATCGCCAAGGTTTATTCGGGGATGTCCGTTTTTGGCGGCGTCGGGGAGAGGACGCGTGAAGGAAACGATCTGCTGCGCGAAATGATCGAATCGGGTGTGATCCAGTATGGGGAAGAATTTATCAAGGATATGGAGAAAGGGGGATGGGACCTGACGAAAGTGGACCGGGAGAAGCTGAAGGATTCGAACATCACCCTGGTTTTCGGCCAGATGAACGAGCCGCCGGGGGCCCGTGCACGGGTTGCCCTTTCCGGCCTTACCCTTGCCGAATATTTCCGCGACGGGGATGAAAAATCGGGCGGCAAGGATATCCTCTTCTTCATCGACAATATTTTCCGTTTTACCCAGGCCGGTTCGGAAGTATCGGCCTTGCTGGGGCGCATGCCGTCAGCGGTAGGTTACCAGCCGACACTGGCTTCTGAAATGGGCCTCATGCAGGAACGCATCACCTCCACAAAGCGGGGCTCCATTACTTCGGTGCAGGCAGTCTATGTCCCCGCCGACGACCTCACCGACCCGGCGCCGGCAACCACCTTCGCTCACCTGGATGCTACCACGGTCTTGAACCGCAAGATCTTCGAGATCGGTATCTACCCGGCCGTCGACCCGCTCGATTCCACCTCGCGCATCCTGACACCCGAAATCGTCGGGGAGGAGCATTACAATACCTCCCAGCGCATCAAGCAAATCCTGCAGCGCTACAAAGAGCTCCAGGATATCATCGCCATCCTGGGCATGGACGAGCTTTCGGATGAAGACAAGCTCGTGGTGAGCCGTGCCCGGCGCGTGCAGCGCTTCCTGTCGCAGCCCTTCCACGTCGCAGAACAATTCACCGGGATACCCGGTACCATAGTGGCTATCGAAGATACGATCAAAGGTTTCAAGATGATCCTCGACGGAGAAGTCGACGATTACCCCGAAGCAGCCTTCAACCTCGTCGGTACCATCGAAGAAGCAATCGAGAAAGGGAAGAAGATTTTGGTGGAGAACCAATAGGCGGTCGGCGGTCGGCGGTCAGCGGTCCCGAAACAAGAAACAAGAAACAAGAAACAAGAAACACCTTCCATGACGCTCGAAATCATCACTCCTGACCAGACGTTGTATACCGGCAAGGTAAGCATGGTGCAAATGCCGGGTGTCGACGGTTTGTTCGCAGTCCTCTGGAATCATGCCCCGATGATCGCCGTGCTCAAAAAAGGCCGGGTGAAGCTTCGCGACGATAAAGACCAACTGCAGTATATCGAGATCAAGGGGGGAATTGTCGAGGTATTGAATAACAAGGTGCTCATCCTTTCGGAATAAATCCTTTCTCATAATAAATTCAGGCCTTTTATTGCAGTTTCTATCATATTTATTACTTTTGTGAAAAATTTCACAATAAAAGAATTATTATGAAAATATCTCATATTGAGCACATTGGAATTGCCGTTCAAAATCTTGCAGAGGCCATTCCTTTTTACGAAGATGTCCTTGGGCTGAAATGTTATGCCATCGAGGAAGTAAAAGACCAGAAAGTAAAGACGGCATTTTTTAAGGTGGGGCAGACCAAGATTGAATTACTGGAGTCGACCGATCCGGAGGGCCCTATCGGCAAATTCATTACCAATAGGGGTGAAGGGGTGCATCACCTGGCTTTTGCCGTGGAGAACCTGGAAGAATGCCTGCAGGAGACTGAGGCGAAAGGCATTCGCTTGATCGACCGGCAGCCGCGCAAAGGGGCAGAAGGATTGCACATCGCGTTCCTGCACCCCAAGTCGACACTGGGTGTGCTGACGGAGTTCTGCGAGGATAAAAACAAGTAGCATCATGGTGAAAGAGCGATTTATACACGACTACCACCGGGAGATACGCGAGTTGCTCAACACCGCGTGAAGGCCAGGATGGGCTGATCATCACGGTCGTGGGAAAGGTGATATGCTGATGGAAATAGCCTGATAGTGATGACCCGGAAAAGAGCACTTACATTTTTTGGGATACTGGCCCTGGTGGCCCTCCTGCAAATGGCATTCTCATTTGCCGATGATACGATTTCTATATTTAATACGGCTGATCATCGTTGGGTTGGTCTTTATTTTCCTGGCGATCCGCTATGAATATGAACCTTTGCTGCTGATCCCCATCGGCACCGGGATGGCAGCGTATTGAACATATTATACCAGGGGGTGACACGGGGGATTTATCCGCCGTTGATCTTCCTGGGGATCGGAGCCATGCCCCTGCTGGGCATGCTGTTCTTCGGGAATATCCTGAAAGAAAGCGGTGTCACGCGCAGGCAGGCCGATACGGCAAAGACCTCCCTGATCGATATCGTGACCATTGTCCTGGGTGCCGTTTCATTCATGATCGCCACTGCCAGCGGGGATATTGATGAGCTTTCTGTTATGAGTGGTATTGGGTGTTGGTTATTTGGTGTTGGCGTGATAATTTCTTAACTTTGTAAAAAATAATTATAATGAGAAAACCAATGAGGCTGCTGGTGGCATTGGCCCTGCCGGCAATCCTTTTCTTTTCGGCCTGTAAAGACGACAATGGGGTTAATCTCTTCACTGTGGAAGATGACATGGCATTTGGATTACAGATGAAAGAGATGATACAGAGCGATCCGGCGAAGTACCCTGTTTTAAACAAAAACCAGCACCCGGAGGCATACAGTCACATTGAACGGGTGAGGGACTCCATCCTTGCCACGGGCCTGGTTAAATATGACAAGGAGTTTGTCTGGGAGGTTTTCATTATCAACGATACGATCATGAATGCCTTTTGCACCCCGGGAGGATACGTTTATTTCTTTACGGACATGATCAAATTCCTCGATAACGAAGCCGAATTTGCCGGGGTGATGGGGCACGAGATGTCACATGCCGCCCGCCGCCATTCAACGCAGCAACTGACCAAAGCTTACGGTCTGCAGATTTTACTGTCGATCGTCCTGGGCCAGAACCCCAACCAGCTTGCGGAAATTGCCGCCGATCTGGCTGCCGGCATTGCCTTCCTGGCTTTCAGCCGGAGCGATGAATACCAGGCGGATGAAGATGCGGTAAAATATCTCTATGCAACCTCCTACGATGCCCGCGGGGTGGCCGGCTTTTTCGAGAAGATCGAAGGCAATCCGCAACCGCCCGAGTTCCTCAGCACCCATCCCAACCCCGGCAACAGGGTGGAAAAGATACTGGAAATCTGGCAGAGCCTCGGTGGAAAAGTAGGCGAAACGTACCCGGACAGATACCAGCAGTTTAAAAACAGCCTGCCCTGAGGGAGTTCAAAGTTCAAAGTGCAAAGTTCAAAGTTAAGTGAGTTAGTGAGTTAGTGAGTTAGTGAGTTAGTGAGTTAGTGAGTTAGTGAGTTAGTGAGTTAGTGAGTTGGTGAGTTGGGAAGTTGGGATGTTGGGAAGTTGGGCGTTTGGACAATAGGATTATTCATGTCAGAATCAAAAAAATAACTATAAACTATTAACTAAAACACTCAACTTTGCACTTTGAACTTTGCACTTTGAACTAACAAGTTATGGCGAATAACGAAGAACTCTTCAAGAAAATCATCTCCCACGCCAAGGAGTACGGTTTTGTATTTCCATCCAGTGAAATTTACGATGGGTTGAGCGCCGTGTATGATTACGGCCAGAACGGCGTGGAGCTCAAGAATAACATCCGCGATTACTGGTGGCGCTCGATGGTGCAGCACCACGAGAACATCGTGGGGATCGATGCGGCCATCTTCATGCATCCGACGACCTGGAAAGCCTCCGGCCATGTAGATGCCTTCAGCGACCCGCTGATCGACAACAAAGACTCTAAGAAGCGCTACCGGGCCGATGTGATGGTGGAGGATTATATCGCCAAACAGGAAGGGAAGATCTCCCAGGAGGTGGAAAAGGCGAAAAAGCGTTTCGGCGATGCGTTCAACGAAAAGCTTTACCTGGAGACCAATCCCCGCATTGTTGAGCTGCGGAGCAAAGCAGCCGAGGCCGGCAGGCGCCTGTATGCCGCCATGGACGACGGCGACCTGGCCGCCATCCGGCAGCTCATCATCGACCTGGAGATCGCTGATCCGGTGTCGGGCTCGCGTAACTGGACCGATGTGCGGCAGTTCAACCTGATGTTCTCCACCCAGATGGGATCGGTAGCGGAGGATGCCAGCCTGATCTATCTCCGCCCCGAAACGGCACAGGGCATTTTTGTCAATTTCCTGAATGTGATGAAGACCGGCAGGATGAAAATCCCCTTTGGCATTGCTCAGACAGGAAAAGCTTTCCGGAACGAGATCGTCGCCCGCCAGTTCATTTTCCGCATGCGGGAATTCGAGCAGATGGAGATGCAGTTTTTCGTGCAGCCCGGCGAAGAGATGAAGTGGTTTGAATACTGGAAGGAGCAGCGGATGAAATGGCACCTCGACATGGGCATTCCGGAGGAAAAATACCGTTTCCATGCGCATGAAAAGCTGGCGCACTACGCCAACGCCGCCTTCGATATCGAATTCGACTTCCCGATCGGGTTCAAAGAGTTGGAAGGCATCCATTCCCGGACCGATTTCGACCTGGTTCAGCACCAGCAATATTCGGGTAAAAAGCTACAGTATTTCGATTCGGAACGGAAGGAAAGCTATGTCCCCTACGTGGTTGAAACCTCCATCGGCCT
>JAHYJL010000090.1 GCA_019429045.1 Bacteroidales bacterium | reverse complement strand
CAAAAGTCAGGTTAATTTTTAAGGCTTTTTAAGGGCAAATTGCCCATGGGCAATTTGCCCTTAAACCTCTAACTTTTCTTCAAATGGAAATTAAACGAAGGAGAGAACTTGCATTCTTATTTACCGAATACCTGCATTCTTATTTACCGATTTCTCGCATTCTTAATTGCCGAAATCTTGCATTGTTATTTACCGTTTACAGGAAGATAGTTGTTTAGGTTTTGAGGGCGCAAAAATAGAAAATTATTTTGAATGTTGAGGGTTAAATGTTGAATTCGTAATTTTTTTTTTAGTCTTAAGGTTTAAGGGACAAAAACTGCTCTCAGGGAAATACCTGCTTCATAGCGGCCAGTTCCACTTTTAAAATTTCCAGCTGCTTTTGTAAATCATCGAGCTGCATTTGCTGGCTGTCGATCATGCTTTGCTGCTCTTTAATGGCTTCTGTTAACAAGGCGGTCACGGGAGCGTATTGTATGCTGTATGAGCCATTATTACTGCTCACAACCTGTGGCAGCACCTTTTCAATATCCTGTGCTATAAAACCGATCTTCTGACCTTCCAGGCCTTCTTTAGGATCAGTTAGCTCGTAATAAATTCCCTGAAGCCTGGCAACTTTATCCATAGCAGACGTGATGGGTACAATGTTCTTTTTGTACCTGGAATCGCTTATGGTTTGCCAAGCCGATGGCCCGCCGGCAGTGCCCCATACGAAGAATGTCAGGCTGGCAGTATTGTTGGATGAATCACCCGCAATGACCACCGACTCATATTTGGCCCAGATAGCTGGAAAACCGGCGCGGGTGCCGATGTGAATAATATTATAGCTGCCTGATGGCATGATGCCTGCATTGCCGATCACAATATTGTCGTGGCCGTTGCTTATGCCTGAACCGGCTTCCACGCCAATGAATATGTTACTGTACCCTGTGCTGAGGTTTTTTCCGGCCTTCTTTCCAATAAAAATATTGTCCCAGCCAGTGGTGTTTGCCGGCCCTGATGCAGTACCAAGAAATACATTGTTCCAGCCGGTAGTGTTCAGGTAACCTGCGTGGTAACCTACGAAAGTGTTATTATTTGCATTGAGCGCATTGCAGTTCTTGCCGGCCGCCTGTCCTACCAGCACATTGGAATAGCCTTCGTTCAGATAATACCCGGCGGAGTCGCCTATTAACACATTATCGAGTCCAATAGTGACTGCATATCCTGTATAATTTCCCAAAAAAGTGTTTCTGCTGCCACTGGTCAGTGAATGCGCACTGCCATGACCAATGAGTACATTGTGGTTAGGATCATTGTTATTGCCAAACCCGCAACTGTTTCCCAGGTAAATGTTATAGTCGCCTCCCTGGTTCCAATAACCGCTCTTTCGCCCTAAAGAGATATTATTGTTTCCATAACCGTAATAGGCCGCAGAATCTCCTATCCCGATGTTCAGTGTGCCGCTTCCACTGCTGTAACCTGCACGCATTCCAATGTATATGTTCTTGTTTCCACTAACACTATTGCCCGATTCTCTTCCCAGGAAAATATTGTAATTGCCCGTATTCGTAAATCCTGCACTGTCGCCAATGGCAATATTATAAAAAATATTGCTGCCTCCCCTTAAAGCATATTTCCCTATGGCGATGTTATTCCATCCGGTCGAGTTCGAATACAGTGCTTCGTAACCCAGACAGGTATTAAACCTTGCGGTGGATATGGAAAACATGGAATTAAATCCAACAGCGGTGTTCAGTGATGCCGAAGAGGCTGTATACATAGATTGGTGGCCTATAGCAGTGTTGCTACCACCAGAGGAGACATTGTATAAGGCCGCATTGCCTAAAACCGCATTAAAACTCCCGGTACTCGACAGGTTCCCGGAATTCACCCCTACATAAGCCCCGCTGGAGCGTGTATGGATAAATCGGTCGTTGCCCGCATAAATACCTCCTGCTGTATTCGTCGTAGCTATCGGCATCCTGAAATTGCCGGTGATCTCAAGCTGCTGGTTTGGTGTACTGGTGCCGATACCCAGTCGTTTCAGAGTGGGATTCCAGTAAAGTTCCGCTTGTCCACCCAGGCTGCCGGAACCTGTCCAGTAAGTCACCTGGTTAGTTGATCCCGTGCCGGTCACTCCAGTGGTACCGGTCGCAAGTTTCGTCCAGTCGGCTCCATTCCAGTAATAAAAGCCAGGTATAGGATAATTTCCTGTAAGAGAAGTATTCCAGACGAGCAAGCCGACAGGTTTCTCACTACTGATGGGATCGGTCGCGTTTACCAAAGCTAGCCGCGGAATTAAAAGACCTCTATCACCGGAAGTGATATCGAGCATGGCAGTGCCATCAGGTGAATCACCGCTGGTGTTGATGGCTACCTGTCCTTGCATCGCAGTTAAAGCAATGGTGCAAAGGAAAGCAGTTAATAATCTTTTCATTGTCTTACGATTTGGGATTGACGCATAAATTTAAGGAATAATGCTCCATATGTCAACATTTATTGAAATTCCAATAGCAGTAATTACACATTCCATAATTTAAAATATGAGTGTCGGTAAAGATAAATAAAAAAGATGTATCTTAGGAGAAACATTTTTGACATGAATCTAATCAATTTTATGGATCAGTTTCCTGATGAGGAATCTTGTAAAATGAAATTCAAAGCCATGCGGGATGAAGCAGGGGTTACCTGCAGGCACTGTGGAGGTAAAGATCATTACTGGCAGAAGACAATTTGGATGTACGAATGTAAAAAGTGTAAAACCCGAACCACTCTTCGGAGCGGCACAGTGATGCAAGCCAGCAAACTTCCGTTTCGCTATTGGTTTATTGCTATGCATCTGTTAACCAGCACTAAAAAGCCATTTTCTTCACTTGAATTGCAACGACAACTTGGGCATAAATTCTACGAGCCTATCTGGTATATGATGCAGAAGCTTCGAAAAACTATGGGTATTCGTGACAGAGCTTATCAACTGGACAAGATTGTTGAGTTGGACGAAGGATTCTTTGAGAGTGTTGATACTGAATTGTCTAAAGAGGAAAAGCCAATCAAACTTAAACGTGGCAGAGGAAGTCAGAAACAATCTAAAGTTATTGTAATGGCCTCAACAGTTCACACGCTAAAAGCACCTGAAAAACACAAAAAGCAGACAAAGTTTCGCTATGTTAAAATGCTTGTAGTTGACAATTTGAAATCGGCCACAATTCAAGAAAAAGTTGAACAAAACATACAAAAAGACTCATTGGTAAAATCCGATAACTACAAGGGATACACTAACATAAAAGAGCTGGTATGGAGTCATCAACCTAAAACAGTCAAACCTAAAGAGGCAGCAAAAGTTCTGCCTTGGGTACATACCATGATCAGTAATGCTAAACGGAATCTTTTGGGAATACATCATATGATCTCGAAAAAGTACTACCAGGACTATTTGGATGAGTTTTGCTACAAAGTGAACAGACGATATATGGGCGATTTACTTTTTGATAGACTTTTATTTGCCTGTGTATCATACAATTATAAGAAATTTATTCATGTAACCTGATACTCATAATTTAAAATTTATAACTTAAAACTTAACCTGATTAATTCATAAACATCAACAGCAATCCAAATTTACGGATAAAACAATGACAGTTGAGCCTCAAGTCAACATATTTTGTTCAGCATCTGATTTTTAGTAGCATTTTCGGAGCAGCAATTTAACGAGCAAGCGTAGCCATCCCTTATGGATTTATGACCTATAAACCAATTGAGCGTAATGTGTTGTATCTCTGCATTTTAAAGAACGATTGACTTAGATTTCTCTTTAAACCCGTAAGATTTCAAACATTTTGAAACATTTCTCAAAAGCGGATTAATCTTTTCATCGTTGGTGCAAAGTAATGGGGCCTATCATTAATTGTTCAATAGGATTGCAAGATAGGGTATTTTGGTTTATAAGGCTTACCCGTTTTCACTAGGGAAGGCTTTCCTGCAGCTGCCTGGCCGGGGCTTGAGGTATTTTTGGATGCCCCCGCTTCGATCTCATGCCTGAACGACGTTTAGGTGCCTTGGTGATCCTGCTGGGACTCGAACCCAGGACCCACGGCTTAAAAGGCCGTTGCTCTACCAGCTGAGCTACAGAATCTTTAAAACGGGCGGCAAAATTACAATAAATAGTTCAAAGTTCAAAGGGCAAAGTTAAATTTATAGTTTTAAGTTGTTAGTTTTTAATCTTTTAACTATTTAACTTATTAACTCAACTTTGAACTTTACCCTTTGAACTTTGAACTAACTATTCCACCTCTCCTTTCCCTTCCCTGACCATCATAACCTCCTCGCCCGTGCAATCGATAATGGTGCTGGGGACGTTGTCGCCGAAACCGCCGTCTATGACCAAATCGACAAGCTCTTTGTACTTCTCATGGATCAGTTCCGGATCGGTGGTGTATTCGATGATGTCGTCGTCGTCATGCACGGATGTGGACATCAGGGGGTGCCCCAGTTCCCGGATGATTTCTGCCAGAATGTTGTTTTCGGGTATCCGGATACCTACCGTTTTTTTCTTGTTCCCCAGTAGTTTAGGCACCTTGTTGTTGGCATTCAGGATGAATGTGTAAGGGCCTGGCAATGTGCGGCGCATCAGTTTGTAAACGTCGTTGCTGATCGGCCGGGTGAAGTCGGATAGTTGGCTAAGGTCGTAACACAGGAAAGAAAAATTGGCGTTTTTAGGATTCACCCCCTTCAGGCGTGCGATGCGCTCAATGGCTTTGGTGCTGTAAATGCTGCAGCCGATGGCATAAATAGTGTCGGTCGGAAAAATGACAACGCCGTCGTTGGCCAGGGTCTCCACTACCTGCTGGATTATTTTCTGGCTGGGATTCTTGTCGTAAATTTTCAGTAACATCGGGATGTTGTATATATTATAAATCAGGTAAGTCGAAAAAGGGTAAGCTACTTATGTCGCACCGCTCAACCACCTACCCTTGCTTCCTTCCGGACCTGGGGGAGTTCAGCAGGAGCTGGTCGCATAAGACTTACCCGGTGCAAAAGTACAACTTTTTAGTTCAAAGTTCAAAGTTCAAAGGGCAAAGTTAAGTTTATAATTATTAAGTTATTAGTGTTTAACTAGTTAACTAATTAACTCAACTTTGAACTTTGCCCTTTGAACTTTGAACTATTATTCATACGTTTGCATAAACCAAAAACGGATATTATGGAAAAGAAACCTAACGCATTTGTTGTCAGCCTTGGTTACGGTGTGATCCTGGCCCTGGCGCTGATTGTTTTCAGCCTTATCCTCTTTCTGCTCGAACTGCAGCAGAAATCCTGGCTGGCTTATCTTTCTTACGTAATCCTGCTCATCGGGATCATCCTGGCGCAGATCAATTTCAGGAATAAGCACCTGGGCGGGTATATCGAGTACGGGAAAGCGTTCATGATCGGATTGCTGACCAGTCTGGTTGTCGCCATTATCATGGGAATCTATACTTATGTGTTTTTTAAGTATATCGACCCGGGTGCGATGGAAGAGGCCATGACCCTGGCAGAACAGAAAATGATGGAGAGTGGGCTGTCGGATATGGATATAGAGCAGGGGATGTCAATGGTTCGGAAATTCCAGGCTCCGGGAATCTACACGATATTTGCCGTCCTGGGGAATTTCATCATCGGGATTGTTTTCAGCCTGATCACCGCCATCTTCATAAAAAAAGAAAATCCAGGTTTTGATCAACCTGTCGCTTAACTGATTTATATGGATATTTCCGTCGTCGTGCCCCTCCTCAATGAGGAAGATTCGCTGGATGAACTCCACCAATGGATTGTCAGGGCCATTTCCGGAGAGGGGTTAACTTATGAGATCATATTTGTCGATGACGGGAGCAATGATACATCATGGCAGGTTATTGAAAAGATCTGCCGGAACGACAGCCATGTAAAGGGCATCCGGTTCAGGCGCAACTATGGTAAATCCGCCGCGCTGAACAGCGGCTTCCGGGCAGCCGGCGGAGAGGTCGTGATCACCATGGATGCCGATCTGCAGGATTCCCCGGATGAAATTCCCGGTCTTTACCGTATGATCCACGATGAGGGGTTTGACCTGGTGTCGGGCTGGAAAAAAAGACGGCACGACCCGGTTTCCAAAACCATACCATCCCGTTTTTTCAACTGGGTTACGCGCCGCACTTCCAGTATTAAGCTGCATGACTTTAATTGCGGGCTGAAGGCTTACCGCCTCGACGTTGTTAAAAGCATTGAAATATACGGCGAGATGCACCGGTATATCCCGGTTATCGCCAATTATGCCGGTTTTACACGCATCGGGGAGAAGGTGGTGGAGCACCAGAGCCGGAAATTCGGCGTGACGAAATTTGGCATCGACCGATTTCTGAAAGGCTATCTCGACCTGCTTTCCATTACCTTCGTTTCGAAATTCGGCCGCCGTCCCATGCACCTGTTCGGCATGATCGGTACCCTTATGTTCTTCCTTGGATTTTTGGCGGCTGCGTGGATTGGCGCCCAAAAGCTCTATTTCCTGCACCATGGGATCAGGACCATCCTGGTGGTCGACAGTCCTTATTTCTACCTGTCACTGACCCTGATGATCATCGGCAGCCAGCTGTTTCTCGCCGGGTTCCTGGCGGAGATGATCTCCCGGACGTCCCCCGAAAGGAACCGGTATCTAATTTCTAAAACATTGAATATTAGTGAATCAGATGTATCTGATCTTTAAAATATCACAAATAAACTTAAATAAAACGATATGAAAATTCACCTGGTATCCGGAGGTTGCGGCTTCGTGGGAAGGAACATGACCAGAAGGCTTTTAAAGGCCACCAACGATAAGGTATTCATTATCGATGACCTCTCGATCGGGACACATCCGTCAAATTGGATGGAGAATTTTACCTCCCGGAAATATAAAGACGTGGAGATCATTGGCCAGGATGAGCGGCTTTATTTCTGGCAGGGGGATTTCCGTAATTTCCTGTTCAGGTTCAGGGAAAACCCGCGGTTTGTGCAGGATAACTATGGACTGGACTTCGAGCGGTTCTGCGATGTTTTTCACTTCGCGGCCATCGTCGGCGGCCGGTTAAAGATCGAAGGCGACCCGATGGCCGTGGCGCTCGACCTGTCGATCGACGCCGAGTTCTTCTACTGGGTATGCCGCCATAAACCGGAAAGGGTGCTTTACCCGAGCTCCAGCGCCGCCTACCCCGTGAACCTTCAGTCGGAAAGCCATGCCATTGCCCTGGGTGAAGGTGATATCGATTTTAAGGGAAACCTCGGCACACCTGATATGACCTATGGCTGGTCGAAACTGACGGGGGAGTTCCTGGCACAGATCGCTGCCAGGCATTACGGGGTATCCGTGGTTTGCATACGGCCTTTCTCCGGTTATGGAGAAGACCAGGACCTGTCGTATCCCGTCCCGGCCATCGCAGCCAGGGCCGCCCGGCGCGAGAATCCTTTCGAGGTATGGGGAACTGGCAAGCAGGGGCGTGATTTTGTGCATATCGACGATATTATCGACCTGATATTCATTTTGATGGCAAATGTGAGAGACGGCTCCGGGTGGAATATCGGTTCCGGAAAGCTCACCTCATTCCTCGACCTGATTGAACTATTCTGTGATATCGCCGGCTACAAGGCAAATATCAAACCGCTCCTGGATAAGCCGGTGGGAGTCCACTCCCGTTATTGCAAAATGGACCTCGTGAAGGAAAAATTCGGGTGGGAACCGAAGATATCACTGCGGGAAGGGATGACAAGGGTGTACAATGCAGCAGTGGAACGGCTGAAAAAAGAGGGAAAACTATGACAATCAAAGCGTAATGGATAAAATTGTCGTATTTGGCCCCGGGCCGAAGTTCAAGGGAGGCATTGCCAATTACAACACCTCGCTGGCCAAAGCCCTTGACAAGCTGCAGGTTGCGGAAATTTATATCGTTTCCTGGACGCAGCAGTACCCGGCCATTGTCCCGCGCGATTTCATCGACCGCAGCAGCAAAGGCGATTTGCTGGAAGGTACGAATATCAAGGTGCATTATATCACCAATTACAATAATCCACTCAGCTGGCAGCAGACCGTCCGGCTGATCCGCAAGATCGGCCCGAAAATGGTCATTTTCCAGTGGGCCATAGCCATCCAGGGCCTTCCGCTTGGGTATATAGCCCACCGTCTGTCGAAAATCAAAGGTTTGGAAGTGGTTTTTGATCTTCATTTCGTGATCCAGAAGGAGGGAAGTAAAATTGACAATGCCTTCACCCGAATGGGTATTAAACATGCCCGCTCTTACGTGGTCCATGCTATGAAAACATACCTTGAGCTCAGGCAGTTGTTCCCCAGGAAGAGCTTCAGGCTTTGCGAACCGGGAAAAACGGCCGAAGGGGAGGGGATCAGGGTGGTTAAACTGTTCCATCCGGTGTATGATATGTTCAAGCCCGATCCCGGGTTTAATATTGAAAAAGAGAAGAAAGCATTGAATCTCAGGAAGCACGTGTTCCTGTTCTTTGGTTTTATACGTAAATACAAAGGACTGCACGACGCTATCGAGGCTTTTGCGAAAGTGGCGGCTAAAAGGGATGACGTGTCGCTCCTGATTGTTGGGGAATCCTTCTGGCAGACGCTCGATTCGAAAAAGCTTTCAACCCGGTTAAAGAACACCTTTTTTTCTGTCGCCAAATCGATTTTTCTTCGTAAGCAGGATGATGAGCGGCATTACCGCCCGCTGGAACTGATCGATAAACTGGGCATCCGTGAGTTTGTGACCGTGGTGAACGATTTTGTGCCAAATGAAGATGTCCACCGGTACTTCCAGGTGAGCGACGCGATATTGCTGTTTTATCACACGGCAACCCCCAGTGGCGTTGAATCGATCGGGTATAATTTTCAGATGCCCGTGCTGGCCACCCGGGTAGGCCATTTTCCGGAGACGGTCCGGGACGGCTTCAATGGTTACCTGGCAGAGCCGGGCGATCATGACAGCATGGCGCAGGTGATGATCCGCTCGATTGAAAAACCCATCCCAAGGGAGAATGTGGCCGATACTTCCCGGGAGATGAGCTGGTATAATTACGCAACCGCAATACTGAACGAACGATGATCATCCGCAGCAAAGCTCCCCTCAGGCTTGGCCTGGCCGGTGGCGGCACCGACGTCACCCCTTACTCCGATCTGTACGGGGGAGCTACCCTGAATGCCACGATCAGCATGTATGCCTATGCGACGATTATCCCGTCAGACAAGGGAAAGATCGTGATCCGGTCGATTGATAAAGGAGAATACCTGGAAACCAAATCGATTGATAACCTGCCAATTGACGGAAGACTTGATTTGCTGAAAGGTATCTACAACCGGGTGGTCCGGGATTACACAAAAACCAGCCTTTCATTTGAGCTGGCGACATTTGTAGATGCCCCTCCCGGGTCGGGATTAGGGACATCATCGACACTTGTCGTGGCAGTACTCGGCGCTTTTGCCGAATGGCTTAAGATACCG
The DNA here is from genome assembly GCA_019429045.1 of Bacteroidales bacterium. GTDB lineage: Bacteria > Bacteroidota > Bacteroidia > Bacteroidales > JAGOPY01 > JAGOPY01. Next base: position 2,977 of record JAHYJL010000090.1, on the reverse strand, counting down.
CTGGGGGAGTACGACCTGGCGCGCCTGGCTTATGAAATTGAGCGCATCGACCTCCAGATGGCCGGGGGAAAGCAGGACCAGTATGCGGCAACTTTTGGCGGGGTCAATTTCATGGAGTTTTATAAAGATGACAAGGTGATCGTCAATCCGTTACGGATCAGAAGCGTTTACCTGAATGAAATATCCCATAACCTGGTGCTTTACAATACACGCACCAGCAGGGTTTCCTCCGCCATTATCGAGCGGCAGTCGAAGCATATTCTTGATAATAAAGCGAAGTATATCGAGGCTACACACAAACTAAAGGAGCAGGCTATCCGTATGAAGGAAGTGATCCTGAAAGGGGAGATAGACCAGATCGGCGAGGTGCTCGATTTTGGCTGGCAGCATAAAAAACTGATCGCGGCCGGGATCACCAACCCGACCATCGATCAGATCTATGAGACAGCTATCGCCAGCGGCGCCACGGGCGGAAAGATCTCGGGTGCAGGCGGCGGAGGGTTCATGTTCTTCTATTGCCCGAACAACACCCGCTACCGTGTGATTGATGCGTTACGTAAATTCGGCGGCACCAGCCACCGGTATGAGTTTACAACCGAAGGAATGAGGGCGTGGACGATATAAAGGTTTAAGTTTTGAGGTTTAAGGTTTAAGTTGGGGGCTAAAATTTCTGTTTTTGGTTTATTGTTTCTTGTTTCTGGATATTAACGAATTAAACATTATTTGTTGATACAATATGATGAGGAATTATTTCGTTTGGCTTGCCGTCTGCCTGGTAGTTGTATTTTTTTCGGGCTGAATGAAAGATGAGTTTGCAAAATCAACTGCCACCGGGCGAATTTCTTCACGAGGCAAAAACCCGCCAGGTCGTTGACGTAAGATCGGGCAAAGAGTATGCACAGGGGCATATTCCCGGCGCTATAAACCTGCCATTATTCAACGATACAGAACGGGAGATTTTAGGGAAGGCCTATGCCCATTCGGGAAGGGATGCCGCCATCATCAGGGGTTTGGAACTGGTCGGGCACAAGCTGCCGGATTTTGTGAAACAGGCCAGGCAGGCCGGAAATGGCGGAGATCTGCTTCTGCATTGCTGGCGTGGGGGAATGCGAAGCGAGGCGATGGCCTGGTTGTTCAATTTTTCCGGAATCAGAGTCTCTGTTCTAGAAGGGGGCTATAAGGCTTACAGAAGGTATATCCGGGAGGAATTAAGCAAGGGGCCTCCGGTTTTCATTCTGGCTGGCATGGCTGGCAGCGGTAAAACGATGATTCTGAATAAAATGGCAGCGATGGGAGTGCAGGTGATCAATCTGGAGAAACTGGCCCATCATAAAGGTTCGGCTTTCGGCGCCCTGGGCCAGGACAGCCAACCCACGAACGAACAATTTGAAAATGACCTTGCGAGTCAGTGGATGGCGTTAAATCCACTTGAGCCAGCCTGGATCGAGGATGAAAGCCCCAACATTGGCAAAGTGGTCATCCCGGAACCCTTCTTCAAAAAGATGTCTGATGCCACGGTAGTGTACCTTGATGTCCCTTTTGAGACCAGGGTTGGCAGGCTGATGAGGGAGTACTGCGGATTTGATAAGAAGCAGCTGGAAGAATTAATCGCCAGGATCAGCCGGCGAATGGGAGGGGATCATGCCGGACATGCCATCAACGCGCTGGAAATGGATGATCTGCATCAGGCAGTCACAGATGTCCTGGCATATTATGATAAAACCTACCGCCATTCTTTTGAACAAAAGAAACAACAAACGATCAGGGTAGTCAAAATAAATAATGAAGAGGAAATTCAGTCTGTGCCTGATTTACTCAGAACAATCCGATGAAAAAATACACTCCGGCAACAATATTCCGCTCCCATTGCTTACATTGTCAGTTTATTTTTCAACCGGAAAACTATAGGTCAGGCCAATGCCAAAAGTTTGCTTAACCTGCAACAGGTTGCTTTGGCCCGGCAGATAAGCCATATGGACAAATGCGCTGACAGAGAAATACTTTGCGAGCTGATAATTCAGAAAGTTTTCCCAGTTGATGTCCATGTCTGTGGGCTCCAGGTTTTCACGGTTGATCAACGTGTATAGAAAATTCAAACGCGACTCGAAAGTAAATCCCTTTGCCAGCTCTTTCTTTAGATATGCTTCCACAAAAGGCCCTAAATATATAAGTGTATTTTCTCCATCTTTCACTTTCACCTCATTCTCATTATATTCTGCGGGTGTAACCCCGAAGGAGCCCTTATCAGCCAGTTCCTGGTCCATCACAAAGGTGAATTTGGCCGTAGCGGGTGATAATAAAAGGTAGAACCATTCGACGGGCGAATAGCGAAGCGAGGGCGAAATGGTCAGGTACGCCGGCGCCAGAAAAGCTGAGATCAGTTGCGGGTCTTCACTTAAGTCGTATGTATTGGTGAACTGTGTCTTGAAGCTTACATAACCTGTTAATGACCAGTGTTTTGAAAGATCATAACCGGGGACTGTGATCAGCTCAAGGAGGTCCTCGCTTTTCCGCATGTCTTCTCCTTCATTTTTGACCATGCCATAAATTAGGTTCAGGTTGTTGTTCCAGCTGAATTTGTCTTTCTTATGATTGGCAGTAAATTTGCCAAGCGCTGAGAAAGCAACTGAGTTAACACCGCCGACGGACCAGTTTGTAAAAGAAGCTTGGTTCAGGTTCAGCCCTGTAATCCCTGTATATTCCCATCTTTTTGGTTCAGGATCCTGGCTCCATCCCACAAAGGGGATGATCAGAAAAAGAATGATCAGATTATTTTTCATCTTATATCAAATTTTAATTTAAAGGGCACCTCGAAAAACCGCTTTTCGTAATGCCATTATTTGATGTAAAATTAAAGGATAGATACAATAAAAGCAACTTTTTTTTACTCTTTTTTGCAACTAACTGAATAATAGCTATATGCAAGATTCTGTCTTTAATGTACAGACATAATTATCCCATGGAAACAACTATTTTT
>JAHYJL010000089.1 GCA_019429045.1 Bacteroidales bacterium | reverse complement strand
AGTATTATCGGCACCAGAAAAGCAATCTTTTTCATAGTACTAAAATTTCACTGCATCGGGCACGAACTGCGACGGATCCCCGCCGTTTTTCAGGATATCCCTGACGATGGATGAGTTAAGGGCTGTAAACTCGGGAGTTGTGAGCAAAAAAACCGTTTCAATTCCCGGGTATAGTTTCTTGTTGATCTGACCGATACTTCTTTCAAACTCAAAATCGGCCGATGTCCTCAGACCCCTGAGAATATAACCGGCATTTCTTTCCCGGCAAAAATCAACTGTCAATCCCTGGTAAGATTCTACCGTAACCTGTGGAACACCCTGAAAAACATCCTGAACCCATTTCACTCTTTTTTCGAGCGGGAAAAAACTCTTTTTTTCCGCATTTTCGCCGATAGCAACGACAATTTCATCAAATAAAGGGATGGCACGCAGTATGATTGATTCGTGGCCTTTGGTGATGGGGTCAAATGATCCAGGAAATACAGCAATTCGTTTCATTCGGGCAGTTTTTTACAAAGATAATTCAAATACCATACATTCCGGATTGATCAATTTATGAACAGGAGGAATACACATCATGAATCTTATTATTTTTGTCCTATGATATACAATGAAGAAATTGCCAGGACGACGGCCAGATCGCTGCTTCAGGTCAAAGCCGTCAAATTAAGTCCCCACGATCCGTTCACATGGACATCCGGGATAAAATCCCCGATATACTGCGATAACCGGGTGACTTTATCATTCCACGCCATACGGACCTATATCCGGCAGCAGTTTGTACAGATCATCCGCGAGGAATTTGGCTTAGTGGAATACATTGCCGGGGTAGCCACGGGGGCCATTGCCCAGGGAGCGCTGGTAGCACAGGAATTCGGTATACCCTTCATTTATGTCAGGTCCGATAAGAAGAAGCATGGCATGGAAAATAAGATCGAAGGCCGGATTGAACCGGGCAAGTCGGTGGTGGTGATCGAAGACCTGATATCCACCGGGGGAAGCAGCCTTGCCGCGGTGGAAGCCTTAACCGGGGCCGGGTTTATCGTTAAAGGGATGCTGGCCATTTTTACATACAATCTCGAGAAAGCCAAAAAGAGCTTTTCCGCGGCCAAATGCAGGCTGATCACCCTGTCGGATTACGAATCCCTGATCCATGAAGCACTGGAAAGCAACTACATTTCCGACGAAGACCTGCAGTCGCTGCTCAGGTGGCGGGAAAATCCGGAAAAGTGGGCATAGGGCGTAGGGCGTAGGATTTTGGATTTTAGATTTTAGATTTTGAATTTGATTTCTTTGAGGTCGCATTCGATGATCTTTTCACCGGGGATTTCCAGTTGAAGCTGTCCGTATCGGCTTACGCCAATGATCCTGGCTTGTATCGGTTTGTCTTTGTATAGGAAGGAGGCTATCTGGTTGAACCTGTACAACACATCCAGGTAGTCCTGATCTATGGAAGGTTTTTTTCCCTCCCTGAGCTGTGCCAGACGGCTTTCGAGCTTATCAATTGTTATTTCCAGAATATCTGTAAGATTAGAATCAGTACCGGTGATGATTTTCAATGAGACAGGATTTGATGCATCGCCCTGAAACTTGTCCTGGTTGACATTCAACCCGATTCCAATCACTGAGTATTCAAATTGTGAACCTTTTACGCCGTTCTGTATCAGTATCCCGGCAATTTTTCGATCGCCGGCATATATATCGTTCGGCCATTTGATCCTGACTGGCGTTTTATCGGCTACAAGCTCATTTACAATATCATACAGCCCAAGAGAAATTACTTTATTCAGGTAAAACTGTGCATCGATAGCCAGAAAATGAGGATAGAGAGTGAAACTGAAAGTGAGGTTCCGGTTACGTTCGCTTTCCCAAAGACTGCCATCCGCTCCACGTCCGGCAGTCTGAAAATCAGTTATCACAACCGTTCCCTCGTTCACTTTCTCTTTTGTCAGCCAATCCATCATAAAACGGTTGGTGGAATCGACCTCTTTTAACCTGATAATTTCAATCCCAATCATATTCATGGAATAAACATTTCGTGCAAATTTACGTTATATCGTAAGCAAAACAAAATCGTCACAACCATCGAATAAAGTGTTAGTTTGCCAATGGTTCTCAACCCGATGCAAGCCAAAAATGCTTAATTTTGCAATGGATTAACAAAAACCGGATGAATCAAACCATTTACGAGTCAGAAGACCTGGTCAAACTGGTCGTACAGGGGATGGAAGACAAGAAAGGCAGAGACATCATTATACTTGACCTTCAGGACATTGATCATGCCATCACCAATTACTTTGTCATTTGCCACGGTGCCTCCAAGCCCCAGTTGGAAGCCATTGCCGACGGGATCATAGAAAAGTCGCTGAAGAACCTTGGAGTGAAGCCCTGGCACAAAGAGGGGATTGAAAACGCGGAATGGATTTTGCTGGATTATGTCGATGTTGTAGTACATATTTTCCGGGGTGACCGGCGGGAGTTCTACCAGCTTGAAAAATTGTGGGCCGATGCACCGTCAGTTCATCACGATCATAAAGAATAATAAGAGATTATTAAGATTTCAGGATAAAACGGACAGAATGTCAGAGGAGAATTTCAATCAACAGGATAAAGGCGGGATAAATCCCGGGAAAAACAAAAATCCCAGGGCAAAATTCAGCTTTTACTGGATTTATGCCATCATGCTGGTGATTTTTGCGTTGTATTACTTTGTCAACTGGGGTAGTGACGTTAAGAAAACCACCTGGGGCGAAGTTAAGGAGATGCTTGCCAACGGGGATGTTTATCGTCTGGTTCTGGTGAACAAGGAAACTGCGGAGATTTACATAAGTGAAGACAAACTGGAAGATTCCAAATACAAGGAAAATGTCAGCCAGGGAAATATCAAGGGACCACATTATACTTACACAATCGGTGACCTGGGCCAGTTTGAGCAAAACGTGGCCGAAGTGCAGCAGTATCTGGATGAAAAGGTATACATTGAGAACGAAATCCGGCGCAACTGGACCGGCGATATCCTCAGCTTTGTTATTCCCATCGGCATCCTTGTAGTCCTCTGGTTATTCATCATGCGGATGATGAGCAGAAGCGCCGGTGGTGCTGGGGGACAGATCTTCAATATCGGCAAATCAAAGGCGCAGCTCTTCGATAAATCCACCAGCGTATCCATAAATTTCAATGATGTTGCCGGACTGGAGGAGGCTAAGCTGGAAGTTAAAGAGGTGGTGGATTTCCTGAAAAATCCATCCAAATACACCGAACTTGGCGGAAAGATACCCAAGGGGGTTTTGCTGGTAGGCCCTCCCGGAACGGGAAAGACATTGCTGGCCAAAGCGGTAGCCGGAGAAGCACAGGTACCTTTCTTTTCCCTTTCAGGTTCCGACTTTGTGGAGATGTTTGTAGGCGTCGGGGCCTCGAGGGTGAGGGACCTCTTCAAGCAGGCCAAGGAAAAAGCCCCCTGCATTGTCTTCATCGATGAAATAGACGCCATCGGGCGGGCCAGGGGCAAGAACCAGATCACCGGCGCCAACGATGAAAGAGAAAGTACGCTGAACCAGCTGCTGACCGAGATGGATGGCTTCAGCACCAATTCGGGCGTGATCATCATGGCAGCTACTAACCGGGCCGACATTCTCGACAGGGCCTTGCTCCGTGCAGGCCGATTCGACCGACAGATCAATGTTGAACTGCCCGATCTCGACGAAAGAAAAGCAATATTCAATGTGCACACCAAGCCCCTTAAATTCGACAAGGAATCGGTCGACCTGGGATGGCTGGCCAAGCAAACGCCTGGTTTTTCGGGCGCCGATATTGCCAACGTGGCCAATGAAGCAGCCCTGATCGCCGCCCGTAACGGCAAGAAGATCATTGAGAGACAGGACTTCATTGACGCCATCGACCGGATCATCGGCGGGCTGGAAAGAAGAAGCAAGATCATTTCACAGGATGAAAAGCGCGTAATCGCATATCATGAATCCGGGCACGCCACTGTCAGCTGGCTGCTTCCACATGCCCATCCGCTGGTAAAAGTCACCATCGTGCCCCGGGGAAAAGCCCTCGGTGCTGCCTGGTACCTGCCGGAAGAAAGGCAAATTACCACATTTGACCAGATGTTCGATGAAATGACTGCTACCCTGGGCGGACGCGCATCAGAGGAGACCATTTTCGGAATGGTTTCCACTGGTGCCCTGAATGACCTTGAGCGGGTTACCAAACAGGCTTACAATATGGTGGTTTATTTTGGCCTGAATGATAAAATCGGAAACATCAGCTATTACGATTCCACCGGGCAGCAGGAGTATTCTTTTAATAAACCTTACAGCGAAAAGACAGCAGAAATTATCGACCAGGAGATCAAAAAACTGGTTGACAAAGCATACAAACGGGCCTTGTCCATACTAAAAGACAATCAGCACAAACTGCATGAACTGGCCATTATCCTTCTTGAAAAAGAGGTGATTTTTGGTGAAGACCTGGAGCGCATTTTCGGGAAGAAGATCCAGCATCATGGGCATGAAGTGACTGTGACGGATGTAGATACCTCTTCCGGCGACTAATCCAAAAATTCTATCTTTGCATAGAATATGGAAGAGAGCACCTCGAAAGAAAAGGTCCTGAAAGCGGTCCGGGAAGCTATTATTTCCAAAACAGACCAGCCTTACCCGAAGATCGATCTTGATAAGCCGGTTTTCAGGGAGATGGAAGAATCCATGGACATTACTTTCGCCCAGGAACTCACTGCAGCAGGCGCGAATTTCATCTATTGTGAGCATGAAAGGGAGGTGGCAGAAGGCATCAGGTATCTGATGAATCACAGGGAATGGGAAAAAATCTACGCCCGTGAATCCCGCATCACAGAATTACTGGCGAATGGGCAGATCCCTTTTGTTTCTGATCAGGAATCATTCATGCAGGCATATGTAGCCATGACCGGGTGTGAATTTCTGGTGGCAAGGTTGGGCAGCGTGATGGTTTCTACCATGCAACTTGCCGGCAGGAGGATTTTTGTTTATCCTGAAATTCATATTGTCCTGGCCAACACTTCCCAGCTTGTAAGGGATATCAAAGATGCATTGATCAGAATGAAAAAGAAATATGAGCAGCGGATGCCTTCAATGATCACACTTATTACAGGGCCCAGCAGAACTGCCGATATTGAAAAAACCCTCGTTATGGGAGCCCATGGCCCCAGGGAGTTATATGTTTTCCTGCTGGAAGACCGGAATTAATTCTTATTTTGCAGGCATAATCAGGCTTCTTTCTTGCGAAACTGAACTACTACAAACGATCCGATGCAAAAATCCAAAACCAGCAACCTGCTCGTAAGAACCCTCACCATCCTTGTCGCTGCACCGATTGTCCTTGGCATTTTAATTTGGAATCCCCTGGCTTTCAGTACCGTGGTTTTTTTATTCATGATCATCGGATTATTTGAATTTTACAGGCTGACCAACTTTCATGATATATACCCGCACCGTGCGACCGGGATTCTTGTTGCCTCCGTCATGTTCATCCTGATGACACTGGCAGCGCTAAAAATCATCGAAGGATGGTATCTTGTTTTTATTCCCCTGATGGTTTCTTTGCTGTTTGTTGCAGAATTATTCCGCAACCACGACAATGCCGTCCTGAACCTGGCTTTCGGTATCTTGCCATTGGTATATATTGCTCTCCCGGTATCTATGGTTATCTATCTGATGAGCCCGGTGGTAACAGGTGGCCATCCGCACTGGCATGTGCTGTTCGGCTACCTGATCATCTTGTGGAGTCATGACACGTTTGCCTACCTGACGGGGATTTATCTTGGGAAGCACAAACTCTGGGAAAGGGTTTCACCTAAAAAAACGATCGAAGGAAGCCTGGGCGGGCTGATCTTCGCGATTGCTGCGTCGGTAATCCTCTCCTTGTTTTTCACCGAACTCACTGCATGGCAGTGGGCCATTGCAGCCGTCATCATTTCTGTAACCGGGACTTTCGGCGATTTGTCGGAATCGCTGCTGAAAAGAAAATTCAACGTAAAGGACTCCGGACAGGTATTCCCGGGTCACGGCGGCATGCTCGACCGGATCGATTCCATTCTTTTCTCGGCTCCCGCTATGTTTTGCTACCTTTTCCTGCTGAATCTATGAGGATTCATTACAAAGGATATGGTCCTATTCTGCTGACACTGGTCATTTTACTGATCCTGGTGTTGCTGATCAACCTGGCTTTCCCCGTGCAAAGTGTCATACACTATATTCTTTACACCATTGTATTTCTCTTTTATATCCTTTGCATTCTCTTTTTCCGGCATCCCTTGCGTGCAGTGGAGGTAAATCCAATAAATATTCTGAGCGCCGCAGATGGTCATGTGGTGGTAATCGAAGAAATTTTTGAAGATGAGTATTTTCACGAAAAGCGCATACAGGTGTCTGTTTTCATGTCACCTTTTAACGTGCATGTGAACTGGTACCCGATCAGCGGAGAAATTCTCTACACGAAATACAACAAAGGTTCGCACATTCCTGCCTACATGCCCAAGGCATCCAAAAAAAACGAACGGATGTCGATCGTGATTGAAGACGAACACGGCAAGTCGGTGATGATGGTTCAGATCGCCGGCATAGTAGCCAGAAGGGTCTTCACAACTGCCATTCCGGGAAGCTATGTTTTCCAGGGAGAAGAGGCGGGTATCATCAAGTTCGGCTCCAGGTTAGACCTCATTCTTCCTCTTAACGCTGATATAATGGTTCACCTGGGGCAGAAGGTCAGGGCTTGCGAGACGGTAATAGCGAGGTTTTGATCTTTTCCTTACCTTTGCATAAATGTTAAATTGACTTCTATGACTGAGGAATCAGAATTATTGTTGCAGGAGACGGAAGAGCAGATGAGTAAATCTGTTCAGTTCCTTGAGAAAGAATTACATAAGCTGCGTGCCGGCAAAGCCACGCCACAAATGCTGGAAGGCATCAAGATTAATTATTACGGCGTGCCGACACCGATTGAGCAAACCGCTAATATCACCACCCCCGACGCCCGCCAGATCATCGTGCAGCCATGGGACAAGAGCGTGATCCACGATATCGACAAGGCCATCATGGCAGCCAATTTAGGTTTGAATCCAAAAAATGAAGGCGAAGTGCTGCGGATCATTGTGCCGCCATTAACCGAAGAGCGAAGAAGGGATCTGGTAAAGAAGGCCAAGTCGGAAGCCGAAAATGCCAGGATCAGCATCCGCAACATCCGCCGGTCGTCCAATGATATGGCCAAAGATCTTGAGAAAGAAGGTATTCCCGAAGATGAAGTGAAAAAGCTGCAGGAAGATATCCAGAAAATCACCGATAAATTCATCGAAGCGGTAGATAAAATCGTGGTGCAGAAGGAAAAGGATATTATGACGGTGTAATCATTTCTCAGTACAATTCCTGCAAATATCGATTTCTTTCCTGGCGGAGAAGAGTTTTCTCCGGAAATCATCGTAAGCCTTGCCGCGCCAAATATCCTTAAATTTATCCTTTTTCAAATCTCCGAGCCGGTGTGTGGCATCCTTGTCAAAGCAGCAAGGCACCACCAGTCCGTCCCATGTAATCACGCACCCACGCCACATGCGCAAACAGTGGTTATTCAGCGGGTTGTTGATGCGGAACCTGCCATCTTTCCATTTTTTGTAGCGGGAGAACGATTCATTTTGCGGGATCAGCGGGTTCCCTTCTTCATAATTATACACCTGCGCCGTTTTCAGATCCAGCTTATCGACTCCCAGATCCCGGGCCAGCTTCTTCACATGGGGAACCTGGCGCTCGTTGGTGCTGAAAACGATAAACTGGAGGACGATGAAAGGCCGCCGCGATCTTAAGGCCTTCTTCCATCTTACCAGGTTTTTTGTCCCTTCGATCACCTTTTTTAATGACCCTCCCACACGGTAATGCTCATAGGTTTCCTGGTCAAGCCCGTCCAATGAAATAATGATTTTATCCGGGCCCGACTCCACCGTTTTCCTGGCCAGGTTATCGGTCAGGAAATGGGCATTGGTGGATGTCATGGTGTAAATCTTCCGCTTACGGGCATATTCCGTCATCTGGAAAAACAAAGGATGCAAATAGGGTTCGCCCTGGAAATAAAGAATAAGATATACCAGGTCTTTGTGTAGCTGGTCAATGATATCCCTGTATAATTCAAGGGAGATTTTTCCGGTATTTCTTGAAAATTGTCGCAATCCTGATGGGCACTCGGGGCAGCGGAGGTTACAGGATGTTGTCGGTTCAATGGAGATGCTGAATGGATTTCCCAGATGCTTCACCCTGCCTGAATAACGGCTGAAATAATAGCTCAGCAATATCCGGAATGCGTTTATTACCCTTCCTGGGGAAAGCTTTGACAACAGGTTCAAATTATCTGACAGTATGGCTTTCATTTTGTCATTTTAAGAATGTAAAAGGCAGGATTTCATGCAGCCCGGTCAGATATTTTCGGTCAATTTATCAATAAACTTAAAGCCGCTCAGGAACTCTTTGGCAACGATCCTCAGGACAGTGTAACCTGGAATGGCAAGGATCATCCCGGGAATTCCGGCGAGACTGCCTGCCATCAGGATCACGATGAAGATTTCGATCGGATGGGCATTCACGCTTTTTGAATAGATCAGCGGCTGTAAAACCAGGTTGTCGATCAGGTTGGATACGGAGAAAACGAGCACGACGGTGACGGCGGTAGTGAGGGCGTTGTCATAAAGCCCGAGGCCCAGGTCGGATGAAATACCCAGTACAGCGCCGATGGTAGCGCCAATGATTGGCCCAAGGTAGGGGATCACGTTCATCAGCCCGCCAATAAACCCGATCAGGACGGCATTCTTTATCCCAAAGATGGTTAATCCTATGGAAATGAGGGTCATCATGATCAGTAATTCCGAGAGAAGGCCGATAAAATAACGTGAAAGCATGATCTTTGTCTTGTGCAGTATTGTCTGGACTTCTTGCTGAAACCGGTCGGGGGTAATCAACAGTATGCCGCTTTTGAGCAAACCCCTGTCGCGCAGGAAGAAGAAAGAGAGAAAAAGCACCGAAAAGCTTCCAATGAAAATAGTACTGGTGGCGTTGACCAGCTTCACAAATATATTGCTGACATTGGTGGCGTTTATCAATCCCCTGATCTGCTTTTCGAGCACGCTTTGAAGGGTCTGGTCGGTATCGATGATGTCATAGGAGAGCATCACCCGCTGAATTTCATCGATCACACCTGCAAAATAAGCGACCAGCTCATCCACGTTGATCTGTGAGATGACATTCGCCTGCCGGGTGATCATGGGAACAATCAGCATGACAAATCCGGCCAGTAGCCCCAGTAAGAGGATGATGGCCAGCAAAGCGGAAATTGATTTGGGCATGGTAAACCTGCCGAAGCGTATCCGGGAAAAAAGATCTACCAGCGGCTGCCCGATGAGGGAAATAACTCCTGCCAAGACAATATAAATGAGGATGTTAAAAAAATACCAGGCCATGAACAGGCCCAGCAAAACGCCGGCGGCAGCGATGATTACACGGTATTTTATTCCGATCAGCTCGGGCACGCGGGGAAAAGTTTCAGGCAAAATTAAGGATTAGAATGATATTATGAGGAATTGTTTCGTGTTTCTGGTTTCGTGTTTCTGGTTTCGTGTTTCTGGTTTCGTGTTTCTGGTTTCGTGTTTCTGGTTTCGTGTTTCTGGTTTCGTGTTTCTGGTTTCTTGTTTCTGGTTTCTTGTTTCTGGTTTCTTGTTTCTGGTTTCTTGTTTTTAGTTTCTTGTTTTTAGAACCAAGAACAAATTACTAATTACCACGATTATCGATCTATTCCAGCGCCTCGCTTCTCATCACGATCAGTTTTTCTCTCGTCATTTCCCGCATTGTATAAGGAATGCCACCGGTACCCACCCCTGACTCGTCCCGTCCGCCGAATGGCATCCAGTCGACCCGGAAGGCAGTATGATCGTTGATCATAACGGCCGATGCATTCAGCTTTTTCGCTACTGACAATGCGGTGTCAATGTCTTTGGTGAAAACGGCGGCCTGGAAGGCGAACCGCAGGCTGTTTGCCTGTGCGATCGCATCTGCCAGATCAGAATATCGATAAACGCAAATCACCGGGCCGAAGACTTCGCGGGTGGAGACAAGGGCGTTTGGTGGCGGGTTGAAAAGGACGGTAGGACGGAAGAAGTTTTGAGTTTTGAGTTTTGAATTTTGAGTTTGTTTGGTCCGCCAGCTGGCGGATGGAATTTGGAATTTGGAATTTTCATTTGTAAGAATTTCTGCTCCGCCTGCAACCGCTTCATCCACCCAAAGCTGCACCCGTTGCACTTCTTCGGGGGTGATCATCGGGCCGATGTCGGTGGTAGGGTCGAGGGGATCGCCGACTTTCAGGGTATCGGCTATTTGGGCCAGTTTTTGTGCAAAAGGCCTGGCAATACTTTCGTGGACAAAAACACGCTGGACCGACACACAGACCTGTCCGGCATGATAGAATCCCCCTTTGGCAATGCCAGGGGTTATTTCTTCAATATCAGAAGTTTTGTCAATGATGACCGGTGCCACGCCGCCGTGTTCGAGCGCGACACGTGTGCCGGGCGCCAGGATAGAGCGAAGATGCCAGCCCACCGCATGTGAGCCGATGAAGGTCAAGTAAGCTATCCGCGGGTCAGCCGCCATTTTTTCGGCGAGCTGCCGGCTGCAGACCAACGGGATGCAATGATCTTCCGGAAGTCCTGCTTCATGCAGCAGCCTGACCAGGTTGAAGCATGACACCGGTGTGGATGAGGCCGGTTTGACGATTACCGGGCAGCCGGCGGCCACGGCAGGAATCACCTGGTGGACGATCAGGTTCAGCGGATGGTTGAAAGCGCTGATGGCCAATACCACACCAATCGGTTCACGTGTCGTGAAAGCCATCCGGTTCACCGATGCCGCCGTCATACCCATCGGTATCTCCTCCCCTCTCAGGTTGTACAGTTCCGCAATGGCGATCTTTACCCCATTAATAGCCCTCAGTACTTCCACTTTTGAATCCTGGTAAGGCTTGCCTCCCTCTTCTGCAGCCATCAGCGTCAACGCTTCCACCTGTGACTCCATCAACCGGGAAAGCCTGTCGAGGATTTCGATACGATGGTACTTCGGCAACCAGCGGGATGGCGTCCCTAAAACAGCGGAAACCCTTTGCAGGGCATTTTCGATCTCTGCTTCACCGGCCAGCGGGAGTTCCCGGATCACGCGCCCGTTGTATGGAGACCTGACGGTAAGTATTTCAGGCATGGCAAATTGGTTTATAGTTCCGCAACCAGGTCGGAAAAGATCTTCACCAGACCCTTTTCGGCCTGCGCAGCATAATAAAGGATTTTAGCAATATCAGCCAGTTCCAGATTATCCGGATCACATTCATCGGTTATGACAGAAATGGCAGAAACCGGAAGCCCCATGTGGTTGGCCACGATCACTTCAGGGGTTGTTGACATGCCCACAACATCAGCGCCGATGCGCTGGAGGAACCGGTATTCCGCCCTGGTTTCCAGGTTAGGCCCAGAAACGGCAACATACACTCCCTGATGAAGCACAATCCCGTGCTTCTCAGCAATCCGGATGATCCTGTCGTTGATATCACGGAAATAAGGCTGGCTCATGTCGGGAAAGCGCGGGCCCAGTTCATCGTAATTCGGGCCGATCAGCGGATTGGGCAATAAGTTGATATGATCGGTAAGGAGCATGAGGGAACCGCTCTTAAAAGCCGTGTTCATGGCTCCGCAAGCATTGGAAACAAGCAGCGCCCGTACGCCGAGAAGTTTCATCACACGGATTGGAAAAGTGATCTGCTGGGTCGAATATCCTTCGTAAACATGAAAGCGCCCTTTCATTACCAGCACTTTCTTCCCGCTGAGTGTGCCATAGATCAGGATCCCGTGGTGAAAATCAACTGTGGTAACCGGGAAATGGGGGATCTCTTCATAATCGATCTCAAGTTCTGTTTCTATCAGATCGGTCAGTTTGCCCAGGCCTGTTCCCAGGATGATGCCGATCTCAGGCTTATCTACCCCTTTCTCTTTTAAAAAATTGACAGCTTCCTGAAAATATTGCATAAGATCAATTTTAGGGGGGCGAAGTTACAAAAGATGGATGATATTTCGCCACGAAAACACGAAAGCGCTAAAAATCACAAAAAGGGATCAAACCCTGCAAATATTTGTGCAATTTTGTGCTTTTGTGCTTTTGTGGCCGAAATAATCTGCATAACCTAAATATTTTATACATGTCCAGGCTCTTTTCCTCATTGCAAATAAAAAACATCACTTTCAGGAACCGCATCGCCATTTCACCTATGTGTCAATATATGGCTGAAGAAGGTTTTGCTACCGACTGGCATCTGGTTCATTACGGCAGTCGTGCGATCGGTGGCGCCGGGCTGATCATCCAGGAGGCCACAGCAGTTTCTCCCGAGGGCCGCATTACTTCCGGCGACGTAGGTCTCTGGGAT
>JAHYJL010000088.1 GCA_019429045.1 Bacteroidales bacterium | reverse complement strand
GAATGTGATCCGCAGGTTCAGCAGGTTGGCCATGTTGTGGCGGTACTTTTCCTCCAATCGCAACTGGATGGGATACTCGTCTTCGCCGTCTTTCAATTTGCTGACTTCCTTACCGAAAAGTGCTGTCCGTATCGTTCCCGCTATCTGGCCGGTAGATAACCCATACCTCCTGGCCCGGTCACGGTCGATGTGCACAATGGCTTCCGGTTTCCCCAGGTCAAGATCGATATTCAAACCCTCGATCCCGTCAATACCCGCCGTTTCGATCGTTTGAATCAAACAATCCACCTGTGCAAGCAGTATATCGAAATCCATCCCGGTCACTTCGATATTGATCGGTTTGCCCACTGGTGGGCCAGCACTCTGCTGCTCAATGGAAACCAGAACCCCGGGGTAATTCCCTACCAGTTGACCGGTCATTGCCCGCATGATATCCATTGTGTTGACCCGGCCCCGTAATTCGAAATCGACAAAGGTCACGGTGATCATCCCGCGATGCGGGGTTTCCGAAATATCCAGGAACTCGTTTTCACCTTTGGCGCCGCTGCCAACGGTGGTCAGCACGGATTTGACAATATCTTCATAGGGCACCAGTACATCATACACATCATCTTCAATGCTTTCCATGAACTGGTTGGTCACCTCAATATCGGTGCCAACAGGCAGGGTGGCGAGAATGTTGATATACTGGGGATCCATGGATGGGAAGAAAACGATCTTGGGCTGTCGCACTGCCAGCAGGAAAAGTGTGAAAACAAGCAATAGCACCGTTCCTGCAATGACAAAGAAAGGCCTGAAACCAGCCATGACAAATTGCATGGTTTTCAGGTAAATGCCCTCTATCCATGGGAGAAAAACCTCCATGAACCATTTGGCCATCCTGTTCAGGAATAAAAGGTGGCAAATACCGATGAAGGCGAATATCAGCAAGATTGTCCCGGGGGAATTTTTTCCGGAGATATAGAATATAGCTGAAAGGGCAATCAGTATAGTGGCGATGATCAGCGCCCGTTTTGTTTTGGGTTTTGGCAGCTGGTCGCCTGCTTTCATGAAAGTGGATGTAAGGGTGGGGGTGATAGCCAGGGCTACCAGCAGGGATGCCGACAAAACCACGATCAGCGTAAGCGGCAGCAATTTCATGAATTCACCCATCAGGCTGTCCCAGAATAACAGCGGGAAAAAGGCAGCCAGGGTTGTGGCAGTGGAGGAGATGATGGCCTGGGCAATTTCTCCGGACCCCAGCCGGCTGGCCTCCATCTTTGTATAACCCCGGTCAAGATAGCGGTAAATATTCTCCACGACCACAATGGCGTTGTCGACCAGCATCCCCAGGGCCAGGATCAGCGAAAAAAGCAGGATCATGTTCAGCTTGTAACCCATCAGGTTGAGAACAAAAAAGGAGATGAACATGGAAAGCGGGATGGCAAACCCCACAAACATGGCGTTTCGCGTCCCGAGAAAAAGGAACAACACGAGCACGACCAGGATAACACCCAATATCATACTGTTTTCCAGGTTGCTGAGCTGCTTACGGATAAGGTCTGACCGGTCGTTGGTGATGGTGATCTTTAATCCCTGGGGTAAAGCTCCGTTTTCCCTTGATTGATCAAGTAAAAGGAATATTTTATCCGTAGCCGACAGCAGGTTCTCTCCCCCCTTTTTGATCACGTGCAGTGATACCACCGGTTGCCGGTTCAGCCTGGCAAACGCTTTCGGTTCTTCGAAACCGTCGATTACAGTTGCAATATCTTTTAAGTGAACGATATGTCCTTTTTCCTGTTTGACGATAATGTCACCGATCTCTCCGGCACCCTTAAATTCTCCGATGATCCCGACGGAGCGCCGGTAACTTCCCTCTTTGAGCTGGCCGGCTGCCATTGAAATGTTTTCATATCCCACTGCATTTTCCAGATCACCGAAACTGATCTCGAGCTGTTCCATCCGGAAAGGATCGACATTGATGCTGATCTCCCTTTCGTTCAGCCCGATAATCTCAACCTTTGAAATTTCAGGGTATGATTCGATCTGATCCTCCAGGTATTCTGCATATGATTTCAGCTCATTAATACTGTAATCCCCCGAAAGATTAATGTAGATGATCGGGAACTCGGAGAAATCGATATCCATGACCATAGGGTCCTGTGGAAGATCGTCGGGGAGTTCGCTTTTGGCTTTATCCACTGCGTCTTTCACATCAAGGACGGCCTGTTTGATATCCACATCCGTATTGAATTCCACGAAGATGGCTGATATATCCTGTGAAGAGGTGCTGGAGATCTCTTTCACACCTTTGATCACCTCCAGCTCTTTTTCGATGGGCCTGGTGACCAGGTTTTCCATGTCGAGCGGAGGGTTTCCCGGATATATCGTTTGCACCATGACAGTGGGGATGACAATATCGGGGAAAAGCTCCTTGGGCATGGAATTATAGGAATAAATACCAAATCCGAAGAAGATGAAGATGAGAAGGTAAACCGAATTTTTATTCCGGAGCGCCAGGTTTGTCAGGAAAAATTGCCTGACTACTTTTTGTTTTGATTCGGGTTGATCGTTCATTACAATAACAGTGTCTCCCCGCCAGGGCTCGAACCTGGGACCCGCTGATTAAGAGTCAGCTGCTCTGCCAACTGAGCTACGGAGAGAGTTTATGTCTTACTCCCCTTGCCCCTGGGGCCCTCCCGACTAAGTCGGGATGCTCTGCCAACTGAGCTACGGAGAGAAAAAGAGGGCTGCAAAGTTATAAAAAAACGGGAATCATATCTTAACGGGGCGGAAAATCTCTTAATTTTGAAAGATGGTTGAAAATGGACATCATGATGAGTCGGCCCTGCGGGTGCAGGCAGGCATTGACCAGCCTTCTTCGGTGAATCCGGAGGCTGCGAAGAAGCTCAGTGGTAAGGCATCGGGGAAACGCCCGGCGGAAGAGTATATCAGAGGGATACTGTCGGGAAACAGGACATTGCTGAGCCAGGCCATCACGCTGGTGGAGAGCTCGTTACCGCGCCACCAGGCGACCGCCCGGCAGATCATTGCCGGCTGTGTGCCCTATACAGGGAAATCGGTCCGGATTGGCATCACCGGTGTGCCGGGTGCCGGCAAGAGCACTTTCATTGAAGCTTTCGGTAAGCAGTTAACGCGTTTAAATCACAAGATTGCCGTGCTAGCCATCGACCCGAGCAGCCAGCGGACGAAGGGGAGCATTTTGGGCGACAAAACCAGGATGGAGGAGCTGGCAAACGATCCCGGGGCCTTCATCCGCCCGTCGTCCTCTTCCGGCACCCTGGGCGGTGTGGCCCGCAATACACGCGAATCGATCATCCTATGCGAAGCGGCGGGATTCGACGTGATTATCGTCGAAACGGTCGGCGTAGGGCAGTCCGAAACGGCTGTCCACTCCATGGTCGATTTTTTCCTGCTGCTGATGATCGCCGGCGCCGGCGACGAGCTGCAGGGCATCAAGCGCGGCATCATGGAAATGGCCGACGCCATCGTCATCAATAAGGCCGACGGCGATAATATCAGCCGGGCGGAACTCGCACAGCGGGAGTTCAAAAACGCCCTCCATCTCTTCCCTCCTACCTTATCCGGATGGACTCCCGATGTAGTGACCGCCTCTTCAACCGAAGGGCGAGGCATTGCAGAAATCTGGGAGATGATCCTGCAATACCAGCAAATGACAAAAGCCTCGGGCTATTTCGACCAGCACCGGCGGGAGCAGGCGCTGCACGCCTTCCAGGATTCGGTGGAAGAGGTCATCCGGCAGCAGTTTTATCACCATCCCGAAGTTTCAGCCGCACTGCCTGTGCTCAAAGCCAAGATCCTTGCGGGCAAGATCAGCCCGTATGCCGCAGCTCAGGAGGTGCTGGGAAAGTTTCGGGAGAGGTGAGTGTTTCGTGTTTCGTGTTTCGTGGATAGGGGATGTTGTTTAATTAAAATTTGAGAGAATTCGTTTTCTGTCTTCGTTTAACTTTTCATTTTTGTGAAAAAGCTCGATGAAAACAATTCTTTGTTCATCTGGGAAATATGCATAGAGCATACGTAACCCTGAGTTTACACCGCTGCCTTTCAGGGATTTACAGGCGATTTTTTTTACTTTTATAATACATGTTTCTAAACCTAGGCCTTCAATGCGATAACTGAACGGCGGCCTTTCGTCTGGTTTTTTCTTTAAGATTGTCATAATAACCTCCAGATCATCGTTCAGTGTGCGGTATCTCTTCAGCAGTCGCTTCATATCTTTCCTGAATTCGGGGAGCCTTTCAATCTTCATTTTTATTCCCTGTCTTCGTCATAAACCCTTGCTGAATAGGGTATTTCCCTGTAAAATGCGAGCTCATAATTGATATCTTTTCCCTCATCCGTAACCTCCCAGGGCAGGTCGTGATGGGAATAAGCGCTGATAACTGAGGCTGACCAATCACTCATTTGGTTTAACACCCGGTCAATTAACTCTTTCTCGCTGGCTTTCAGTGTTGTCAGGTCTGCTTTGATCAAAGGCAGGTAACGTGTCTGGGGGAACCCGTGAAAATCGGTCTTAATTCTTTGCAACATGCCTTCTTCCAGCATTTTATTGATGATAGCATCCGCCTGATGCGGAACCGGGCCAAATGGCAATTTCCGGTATGTAGCCCCAGTGAGGTGCTCTTCAAATATTTCATAATAATTAAAATCCGTAAAATACAGTAGTTTGAAAAGAACCGTCTCGCCGACATTTGGTTTGCCTGCGCATTTTTCTAGCATATATAGCAATACGTTTTTAAATTTTTGCACATGGAAATATGGGATTGAATTACGCTCCTCCACCATGGTTGTTTTGGGCGCCAGTGAACCGCTGCTGTATTGACCGGCAGGGAATTTTTCAGACATGAATTCATCCAGTGAAAAACCAAGAACGAATGACAGGCTTTGCAATTCCAGAATATCCACGCCCCTGTTACCTAATTCGATCTGGGTCAGGGAAGGTCGGGAAATATTGATCTTTCCCGCCAGGTCTTCCTGGGACAGCCCTTTCTTTTTACGAAGTTCGGCTATCCGTCGACCTATTTGTTTTTGAGATAATTTGACGCTCATGATAAGATTAATGAAGTGTGTTTTGATGCAAAGATAGAAAATGTTCTAAAATAAAACAAGCGAAAGTGATAAAATAAAACTAATTGTTTAATCCGCAGAGATAAAGGAAAATTTTATATGTTTGCCGTCCTTTATCGAACACCAAACTTAATTTTTCATATGAAATTCTATGCTGAAATGAACCCCAACCCGCTGGTGCAATACCTGAACAAGCCTGCTTCGGAATTTACGCTGCAGGATATCATAAAGTATGTGGAGGACAACAACATCGAGATGATCAATTTCCGCTATGTGGGCTGGGACGGGCGGTTGAAGACGCTGAATTTCATCATCAACAGCCGGGAGCACCTGGAGACGATCCTGACTATGGGGGAGCGGGTCGATGGTTCAAGTTTGTTTTCATTTATCGAAGCGGGCTCCAGCGACCTGTACGTGATCCCGAAGTACCGCACCGCGTTCGTCAATCCTTTTACCGACATTCCCACGCTGGATATCCTTTGCTCTTATTTCAACAAGGATGGCGAGCCGCTGGAAAGCTCTCCGGAGTATATTTTGAGAAAGGCAGACCGGGCGCTGAAGGAGCAAACCGGTTATACGCTCGAGGCGATGGGCGAGCTGGAATATTATGTGATCAGCCCGAAGGAAGATCTTTTCCGGGCGGTTGACCAGCGCGGCTACCACGAATCGACTCCTTTCACCAAATGGGAGCATTTGCGCAGTGAAGCCATGGAAGCCATCGCGCAGGCAGGAGGACAGATCAAATACGGCCATTCGGAAGTAGGCAGCTTTATTGTGGGCGATGATTTGTATGAACAGAACGAGCTGGAGTTCCTTCCCTGCCCGCTGGAGAGCGCGGCCGAGCAGTTGCTGGTCGCCAAGTGGATACTGCGGTCGCTGGCCTACAAGTACGGTGTGCGGATCTCCTTTGCGCCGAAGATCACCATTGGCAAGGCCGGCAGCGGGATGCACGTCCACACCCGCCTGATGAAGGACGGTAAGAATGTGATGATCGACCCGGCGAAGGTACGATTGAGCGATCCCGCCCGGAAGATGATCGCCGGTTTCCTCGAGCTGGCCCCGTCGCTGACCTCTTTCGGCAACATCAACCCGACCTCTTATTTCCGCCTGGTGCCGCACCAGGAAGCGCCGACGAACATCTGCTGGGGCGACCGCAACCGTTCGGTGCTGGTGAGGGTGCCGCTGGGGTGGACCGGCAACGTGAACATGGTGCACATGGCGAACCCACTGGAAGAAGCCCCCAAGGCCAGTTTTTATGATAAGCAGACGGTGGAGTACCGCGGCGCCGACGGATCGGCCGACGTGTACCTGCTGCTGGCAGCGCTGGCGGTAGCAGCCCGGCACGGCCTGGCCGAAATGAAGGACCCCCTGGCCTATGCCGAAAAGACCTATGTTGACGTCAATATTTTTCATGAAGAGCACAAAGACAGGGTGAAAGACCTGGCGCAGCTGCCCGATTCCTGCTGGAAATCGGCCGAAGCCATGGAAAAGCAGAAGCACATCTATCTCAAATATGGTATTTTCTCCGAAGGGATGATCAACTGGATCATCCGTTACCTCAAATCTTTCAATGACCAGACCTTGCGCCGCGACATCGGAAATGACGAAACAGAGATCATAAAACTGGTCGAGCGGTATTTTGATTGCGGATAAACAATAGTTTCAGGTTTCGGGTTCCGGGTTTCGATAATTGAAAAAATACAATTATTTGCCTAAATGGCAGTTTTTTAACTTGCTACTGCCATAATGGCATTGTTTTTTTCATTTCCCTTCCTTTTTTTACCCTGGAATGAAATTTGAAAATTCATTCAGCATTAAACACGAAACACGAAACATTTAAACGCTATGACACTGATGAGAATAACCAACGACCCCATAATGCGGATGTTAATGAACAATTTCCGCAACCAGGATGGGATCAAGGCCGGATACAAAAACGGAATCCTCACGCTCACCCTACCCAAGAAGGAAGAGATGAAGATCAAAAAGCAGATCCAGATAGCGTAATCCACAAAGAGACACTTATTTCCATAATAAATAGGTTAGAATCAAAAAACCCGGCTCCACAGACCGGGCTTTTTGTTGCCATATTATTCTAACTTCTATATTCTGACTTCTTCTTCTAAACAAACTCCTTCTTCAGCAATTGCACCCATTTCAAGCTTTCTCAATAAGCAACCTGACGGTTTCCTGTATAGTTTTCTTTACTTCATTCCATTCCATTGGGATGAAAGTAATCGGATCGGGTTCTTTTTCGGCATCGGAAAAATAAATCAGGCTTTTTATCAAGTGGAACCGTTCGTTGCTTTTATATTTTCTCTCATAAAAACCAAACATCACTTCCAAAGAAAAATCCCTGAGCAGGAAATGCATGTCATAAAAATCCTTTTTACTGCCCCTGGAGGCAATAGCCGAAAGCTTCATGCAGGCGATATCTTCTTTTGAAGCCAGCCGGATGTTATCTGAATGAACGGTATCCCCAATGAGCTTGTAATCGTACCGGATGAAATCAACGGGTATGCCATTGATCACGCAATTCAGGGTGTTTTCAGCCTCTCCTGTTATGACAGTATCCATTAGCCGGTTTATTTCTGCGGCCAGAATTTTTGGGTCAAATTTATCCCGGGTAAACAAATCCAGGTCATAGGATTTCCGGTGGCCAATCTGTAAGGCGAGGGATGTGCCGCCAACCAGGATGAACTCTTTCAAAAAGCCTGCACCCATCAGCTTTTTCAGGATATCCAGTGTTTCTGGAGTTACAGCTTGATATTGAAGCATCTGAAGTGTTCTTTGGGAGTATTGAAATAGAAGCTTGAGAAGGCCAACGTTCTGGGGTCAAGATACCTTGCCTGCAACAGCGCTTTTCTTATCTCCTCAGCACCATAATAACCGGTGATTTCTTTCCAGTCTGATATGGAGCCTTTTGAGCATACCCTGGTAATTACGAAAACCCGGTGTTTGTCCCAATCGATGGAACCATAATCAACATCCCAGAACAAATGCGTAGGAAGTTTCATTTTTGGCTGATCTGCAGTAAATCAAAGATAATCAAACTTAATGAAACCAAAAATTATTTCTTTTTAAAACTCAACCTGCAGATCAAATTCCCTTTCTTATTATAGAATTAAAACAGCCGTCATTGCCGCACAAGCGGTAATCTGCCAACGAGCCGCGAACCGAATCCCGCAAACTGGTGGTTAGCCGGTAGATTCAGACAAACTCCTTCTTCAGTATTTCCACCCATTTTGCCAGCCTTTCCGCTGTTTTACCCGGCTGGTTTTCCTGGTCGAGGATCAGGCCGACGAACTTATTTTCCCGGAGGGCTTCCGACTCGTGGAAGTGGTAGCCTTTTTTGGGCCATTTTCCGATGATTTTAGCTTTCTCGCTGATCTTACTGAAGAGGATACCTACGCCGTCGGCAAAACTATCGGGATAGGTATCCTGGTCGCCCAAACCAAACAGGGCAATCTTTTTACCTTTTAAATCTGCTTTTTCAAGGATTTCGGCAAAATCCTCCCAGTCGTCCTGCATCTCGCCGACGCCCCAGGTCGGGGTGCCTAATATCAGGTACGGATATTTTTCGAGGTCCCCCTGCGAGGCGATATCTACGTTGATCAGGTCGGCCTGGTCTTCGCCGAACAACTGCTGCAGTTTTTCAGCTATTTTCTCTGTCTGGCCCGTGGAGGAGCCGTAGAATATTCCGATTTTCTTGTTTGCCATATTGATAAAACTTGTGTGTTGCAGGGTGCAAAAGTAGGTAAATTTTATTTTAATGCTTTCGGGCTGCCGGAGGCGGAGAGGCATCTGCCGGCCTTAAGTGAATCGATGATTTTCGAAAATTGAAAATATCGATTTGAGAACCGGCAATTCTTTCGTATCTTTATCCTTTATTACCGGTGCCATAAATCCAGTTGATCCGGGTTTCGCGTTAACCTGAACCTTGCCTATGCACAGGCAGTCTTACAAAGTAACCTTGCTGGCAGCCATTTTCATGGCGATGGGGTGCGTGTTGCATGCACAGAAGCAAACATCCCGTATTCATGAGTTTAAGCCGCTGCCCGGCCTGCCGTCAAAAATTGCCACTTCCGTTTTTAAGGATTCCAGAGGATTTATGTGGTTCGGGACAGAAAATGGGCTTTACCGGTATGACGGATACGAATTCCGGCTCTTCCAGCATGATCCGCTGGATTCCACTTCCATCTCCGGAAACATGATCTGGAGTGTCCTTTTTGAAGATGAAAAGAGAAATTTATGGATCGGCACGATAGGCAACGGATTGAACATCTACAGCCCCAAAACAGGGAAGTTCAAGCACTTTACCAGGGAACGGGAACAGCGATTTGAATTTGACTTTAACCAGATATTTGCCGGCCTGCAAGACAGGGACGGTGACTGTTGGCTGGCCTCCGAGACATCTGCAGGATTAATAAAGTTTGATAAGAACACAGGCAATTACGAAACATTTATTGTAGATACGGTCGAAATGGAATCATGGAATAACAGGTTCTCCGCCATGTCTGAAGACAGCCGGGGAATCCTGTGGATCAGCACATATAAAGGAATGTTCTTATTCGATAAAAACACAAATACGTTCACCAAACTGGATTCACTGGTCAGTGTTCCCAATGAATTGACGAATGTACCCGTGGAAGATGTGGTGGAGGACAGAGAAGGAATTTTCTGGATCGGTTCCAATGCCGGGCTGATCAGGTATGATGTCCATCAAAACAAAATCGACCTGTTCCGGCATGATGAAAAAGACCCGAACAGCCTGAGCACTGACCTGATCCTGAATGTATTCGACAATCCGCTAGACAGTGGAAAGACATTATGAGTGATCACCCGGAAAGGAATCAACAAATTGGACAAGCTGACCGGTTTAATAACACGGTATAGTGACGATCCGGATGATCCCCTGAACATATCATTCGATGCATTTTTCAATGAATACCTGGATGATCAGGGCATTTTATGGGCAGCCACCGGCTTTTCAGGTATTGTAACCTATGATCTCAGAAGCAGTCCTTTTACCGGTTTTTCGATCGGTCCGTTCGATGATGACCCATACAGGTATGAGGCCACCACGTTCCTGCATGATAGGGAAGGATACTTCTGGGTAGGAACCGGATATGGCGGCTTGTTTAAGTATGACCTGCACATGAAGCTGGTTGACAGGTATTTCTATATGCCTGAGAATCCGAATACCCTCTCCTATTATTTTATCTATTCCCTTTTCGAGGATTCCGACGGGGTGCTATGGATCGGGACGGCTGCCAACCTGGATGTCCTCGACAAACAAAACAACCGGATCATTCGGTGCGCCCTGCCGGAGGAAATGAACTATTCGCAAACACGGATCAATGAGATCTACCAGGACAGCTTCGGCATCCTTTGGATCGCCGCTACAGGCGGGGCTTATTACCAGCAAAAGGAGAGTATCATGGACACTTCCTTCCTGAAAGCCCCAATCAATGATGATCCATTACTGGAGATACGGTGCATCACTGAAGACCGGCACGGGAACTTATGGCTGGGATCCACCAACGGATATGGGTTGTATCTCCTGACACCGGAAAACAGGGACAGCATGATATTCATCAACTATCGGCACGACCCGGCCGATCCCAACAGCCTGTGCGATGACATCGTGTGGTCACTCTGGGCAGACAGGGAAGGCTTCATATGGTGCGGAACAACCAACGGATTGGACCGCTTCGACCCGGAAACGCAATCATTTCGTTGTTTCAACAAAGGCAACGGATTGAACTCAACGGTCATTTATAACATCAAAGAAGATAACCGGGGGGATTTATGGTTATCTACCGAAAGTGGAATTGTTTATTTCAAACAGATGACAGATAGTACTGCCTTCTCGCAACTCATCGAAACAGAGGACGGCGCTCCATTTGATGGAAATTATTATTTTAAGATATATAAAGGCCCGGATGGTAAAATATATGTTTGCGGAAACCGGTTTTCCGGCAATGGATTCTATTGTTTTGATCCTAAAGAAATAAAAGGTAATGATCATATTCCACCGGCTGTTTTAACTGGGTTTACGATCAATAACAAGCCAGTGGTATTTGATACGACTATCACAGAATTAACATATCTTCCCCTTACATACAGTCAAAACAACTTCGCACTGAAATTTGCGGCATTGGATTATATCAGTCCCCTGAAAAATAGCTATGCATATAAATTGGAAGGTTTTGATGAAGATTGGATAGAAGTGGGCAACCAGCGCCTGGCCAGCTATACCAATGTCCCGCCCGGAGAATACATTTTCCGGGTAATAGGTTCCAACAATGACGGGCTTTGGAATGAATCGGGCACTGCATTGCGGATCTCCATCGCCTCGCCTCCCTGGAAAACCTGGTGGGCATATCTTCTCTATATAGTGTTTATTCTTTCAATATTCTACGCCATATTGAGATTTTACCTTAACCGGCAAAAGCTTGTTCATCACCTTGAATTAAAGCATATCGAGACAACCAGGCTAGAGGAGCTGAACCGGGAGAAATCCAGGTTCTTTTCCAACATCTCGCATGAATTCAGGACCCCGTTGACGCTGATCATCGGCCCGGTTAACCGGGTTATTTCAGAGCTGAAAGATGAAAAGATCGTCCAGGAGCTGCGGATGACGCTGCGAAACGCCCGCCGGCTGCAAAACCTGATCGATCAGTTGCTGAGCCTCTCCCGGATCGAATCGGGAAAGATGAGCCTGCACGCCGGGGAAGAGAACATCGTCCCGCTGATCCTGGGCTATTTCCAGTCGTTCGAGTCGGCCGCCAGAGAGAAGGGGATTGAGCTGGATTTCCATACAGACCAGGAAGAGATGCCGGTTTACATCGACCGCGACAAGCTGGAGAAGATATTATACAACCTGCTGTCGAATGCACTGAAGTTTACCGGGGAAGGAGGCAAGGTGGAGGTGACGGTCGGCGGTCGGCGGTCAGCGGTCATATCCATCACCGACACCGGCCCGGGCATTGCGCCCGATCATCTCTCCCGCATCTTCGACCGCTTCTACCAGGCGGATGATTCTCTGACCAGGGGCCAGGAAGGCACCGGCATCGGACTGGCGCTGGCGAAGGAGCTGGTGGAGCTGCACCATGGCGAGATCAGGGTGGAGAGTGAGCTGGGGAAAGGGACGACGTTTACGGTTCTGCTGCCGTTGGGTGGGGAGCATTTGAGGGAAGAGGAGAAGAGGGGAGGAGGGGAGGATTGGAGGATTGGAGGATTGGAGGATTGGACGATTGGACGATTGGAAGAGGGGCATGAGGAATTTGAAACCTGGAATGTGGAACACGAAACACGAAACACGAAACTGATAAACCGCTTCTGCTGGTCGTGGAGGATAACGCTGATATGCGGGCTTATCTGAAGAACTGCCTGGGCGATGATTACCAGGTTATCGAGGCAGGCGATGGCGAAAGGGGGCTG
>JAHYJL010000087.1 GCA_019429045.1 Bacteroidales bacterium | reverse complement strand
GTAAGGGCGTATAAAACCTTCAATATCCCTTTTTTCGGCATATTCTCTTTTCTGTATCGTGGAAATTGTCGGAGCGAAGGTGGAGGGCCTGCCGATTCCCAGCTCCTCCAGTCGTTTCACCAGGCTGGCTTCGGTAAAGCGGCGCAGGGGCATGGTGAAACGTTGTTCGGCCCGCATCTCTTCCAGATCTGGCCGGTCACCTACAATAAGGGGAGGCAAAATGGCTTTACCATTTTCATCCGATTCATCATCTACCGATTCGCGGTAAACTTTCAGGAAACCGTCGAACTTAATGACTTCCCCCTGGGCGATGAATTCACCTTTGTCAAGGGTGGATACGCTGATATTGATAGTAGTTTTTTCAGTGATCGCGTCACTCATCTGGGAGGCAATGGTTCTTTTCCAGATCAGTTCATAGAGTTTTTTCTGTGCCGCGGTACCTTCGATGGCCATGTTGGCGATATAGGTAGGGCGGATGGCCTCGTGAGCTTCCTGGGCCCCTTTAGATTTGGTAGCGTATTGCCTGGTTTTGGCATAGGCTTCCCCATAGATTTTGCTGATGACCTCGTGTGCCAGGGACAGCGCCATTTTCGAAAGGGTGACCGAATCGGTGCGCATGTAGGTGATCAAACCCTCTTCGTATAGTTGCTGAGCAATACGCATGGTATTGGACACCGAGAATCCCAGCTTCCGGCTGGCTTCCTGTTGAAGCGTGGAGGTAGTGAAAGGCGGGGCGGGTGATTTTTTAGCCGGTTTTGTCTCCACAGCGGTAACGAGATAGCTGGCGCCAGCACATGTTTCCAGAAATTTGCGCGCCTCTTCCTTCGTTTTGAACCGGGTGGGAAACTCGGCTTCAAAACTATAGTCGCGGCCATTCCTGTTGATGATGAACCGTGCAGTGATCTTGAATGCAGCTGTTGAATTAAATCCCCGGATCTCTTCCTCCCTTTCCACGATAAGCCTGACGGCGACGGATTGCACCCTCCCGGCGGAGAGGGCCGGCTTCACCTTTTTCCAGAGAAGCGGTGAAAGTTCAAAACCGACCAGGCGGTCGAGCACCCGGCGCGCCTGCTGGGCATTCACCAGGTTTTTATTGATCTGCCGCGGATTTTCAATGGCTTCCGTGATGGCCGTCCTGGTGATCTCATGAAAGACGATCCGCCTGGTTTTGGTTTCATCCAATCCCAGCGCTTTTACCAGGTGCCAGGAGATGGCTTCGCCCTCCCGGTCCTCATCGGTAGCCAGCCAGATCAATTCCGCTTCTTTTGATGCTTTCTTCAAATCTGCCACGACCTTCTTTTTATCGGGCGAAATTTCATAAATGGGTGAAAAACCCTTTTTAATATCCACGCCCAGATCCTTTTTTGAAAGATCCATCACGTGGCCAAAGCTTGAACGAACGATATAATCTTTCCCGAGAAATCGTTCTATGGTCTTTGCCTTGGCCGGTGATTCAACGATAACGAGGTTTTTGATCATATCGCTTTCGTTTTTTAAGCCCGCAAAAATAATATTTTTATTATTAATCGGTTTTTTAGCAAAATATACCCGGTCGGAAATGAAAAATTTTAAGTTTTAAGTTTTAAATTTTGAATTATTTCGTCCTACAGTCTTACAGTCCTACCGTCCTACCGTCCTACAGTCTTACAGTCCTACCGTCCTACAGTCTTACAGTCTTACAGTCTTACAGTCCTACCGTCCTACCGTCCTACCGTCCTACAGTCCTACCGTCCTACACCCCTATCAGGATTCTCAGCCAGGAAGGCTTTCCAGCCGCTGAATTTTTTTTCCTGCTTGCCGGGGTTATTCTGGAAGTAGTGACATACGGCGGCGGCCAGGCCGTCGGTGGCGTCGAGGTATTCGGGCGACTGGGCAAACTGGAGCAGGTTCTGCAACATGATGGCCACCTGCTCTTTGGAGGCGTTGCCACGGCCGGTAATAGCCTGCTTGATTTTTCGCGGGCTGTATTCGAAGATTGGCACTGTGCGGGAAAGGGCTGCGGCCATCGCTACCCCTTGCGCACGGCCCAGTTTGAGCATCGATTGCACGTTCTTTCCGAAAAAAGGAGCCTCGATGGCCAGCTCGTCAGGATGATATTCTTCAAGGAGAGATACGGTGCGATCAAAAATTTTTTTTAATTTGTCCTCGTGATTGGAAAACTGGTGGAGCTTGAGCACACCCATTGTCATAAGCTCGATCTTTTTTTCCCGGACCAAGATGACGCCGTACCCCATGACAGTCGTTCCTGGGTCGATGCCCATTATGATCCGTTCAACAGTCAAAGTGCAGAGGATATTTAATGATCAATAATAACGCAAAGATAAGGAAAACCTTCAATTACCTGATCAGGGCCGTCATTGTAGTGGTGACCTATGGTTTTATCTACCGGCAGGTATTTGTCAACCGGAAGCTGGATGAGATCGCCGGTATTTTTCAACCCATGCTGCAACAACGTCATACATGGGTCATCCTGGGCGTGGTGCTTATCCTTATGCTGGTAAACTGGGGGGCTGAATCGGCAAAGTGGCGCCTGCTGATCGCTAAAATTGAAAAATTATCGTTTCTCAGGGCTTTTGAAGCGGTGCTGACAGGTGTATCGGTGAGCATTTTTACCCCAAACCGGACCGGGGATTACCTGGGCCGGGTGTTCATACTTGAAAAAGGAAACCACATCGAAGGGATCCTGATAACGATCATAGGCAGCTTCGCCCAGATTGTGGTCACCCTGAGCATTGGGCTGTTTGGTTTCCTGGCATTCATGGAACAGTACCTGCAGTTGTCCTATGCAATGCATGAATATGTTGTCACGGCCATGATATTCCTGGTACCGGTGTGTGTTTTCATCCTGCTGCTTTTGTTTTTCCGGATCGGTTTATTATCAGATCTTATTCAGAAATATCTGCCGGCCAGGTGGGAGAAGTTTTACAATTATGCCTGTGTTTTCGGCTTTTACAGCAGTCATGAACTGTTCAGGGTTTTACTGTTCAGCCTATTCCGGTACGCAATATTTACGGTGCAATTTTATATTCTTCTCCGGCTTTTTGGTGTTGTGCTTCCATTTTCGCAGGGTTTGATACTGATCGCCGTGATTTACCTGGCCATGTCGCTGGTCCCTTCCGTGGCGCTGGTCGACCTGGGCGTCAGAGGATCGGTGTCAGTATTTGTGATCGGACTCTATTTCAGCAGGTACGGTGGCGGCCCCGCCGACCTGCCAGTGGCGGTGTTAGTGGCATCAACCTTCCTTTGGTTCATTAACCTGATATTGCCGGCGCTTATGGGCACCTTCTTTGTATTTAAGCTAAGGTTTTTCAGAAAATAAGCCGGTCAGATGGAAATTTACATCTTCATCCTGTTTCTCTTTTTAATCCCTGCCTGCATAACCTATATTACGCTGATTGTTTTTTTTTCACGGGGATGGTATAAAGGGTTGAAGATGGGCACTATAGAAGATGATCCTGAAACAGTACTCCGGGTCAGTGTCATCATTCCTGCAAGAAACGAAGAAGATCACATTAAAAACCTGTTGAGCGACCTGGCTGCACAGGACTATCCCCGCGAGCGTTGCGAGGTGATCGTGGTGGATGATCGCTCCACGGACCGGACGGCGGACTTAACGGAGAGGTTCCGTTTGATGCATCCCGGATTTAATTTAAAACTTATCAGGCCGGACGGAGACGCAAGCAACGGATCTAAAAAGAGAGCGCTTACCATTGGGGTCCATTCTGCGACAGGGGAGGTGATCCTCACCACGGACGCGGATTGCAGGTTAGGACCGGGATGGATTACTGCCATGGCTGCTTTTTTCAGAGACCGGGATATTGCGTTAACGGCCGGTCCGGTTACTTATCATGATGTAAAAGGGTTCCTGAACTGTTTCCAGGCGCTGGAATTCCTGGGAATGATGGCCTCGGGAGCCGGCGCGGTGAAAGCGGGAATGCCTTTTATATGCAACGGGGCAAATTTGGCCTACCGCAGAGATACTTTTCTCGAATTGCGCGGTTTTCAGGGTAATGAGAAATATGTTTCAGGAGATGATGTTTTTTTGATGCACGGGATTAAACGGAAGCGTGGGAAACAATCTATCTGTTTTGCTTTCACAAAGGATGCATTGGTTAAAACTGTGCCTGCGCAGAACGCGAAAGTTTTTTTCCGCCAGCGCATCCGCTGGGCTTCTAAGAGTAAAGGTTATCAGGACAGCACAGCATTGCTTACCACATTAACTGTTTTCTTCCTGAACCTGTCCATGGTGATGTTTTTTTTAACAGGTTTCTTCCATCCCCCGGCATTCCTTGTTTTCGCCGGCGCTGTTTTGATCAAATCCCTGACCGACCTGCCCTTGCTGCTCGGGGTAACACAGTTCACGGACCAGCGCCGGCTGCTGCGCGGCTATCTGCTGTTTCAGCTGCTATACCCTTTCTATGTGGTTACAACCGGAATACTGAGCTTGTTGCTACCGGTTAACTGGAAAAGATAGGCCTTGTGTTTCGTGTTTCGTGTTTCGTGTTTCGTGGTATTACAATCTACAAACAAGAAACACGAAACAAGAAACACGAAACAAAAAACACGAAACAAGAAACAAAAAACAAAAAACAAGAAACAAAAAACAAGAAACAAGAAACAAGAAACAAAAAACAAGAAACAAGAAACAAGAAACAAAAAACAAGAAACACGAAACAAGAAACAAAAAACACGAAACTAAACAATCAGCATGGCGTCCCCGTAAGTGAAGAACTGATATTTTTTCTCGATCGCCACCTTGTAGGCTTCATTGAGAAACTCATAGCCGGCGAAAGCAGAGGCCATCATCATCATCGACGACATGGGCATATGCAGGTTGGTGATCATGGCGTCGGCCACGCTGAATTCATAAGGGGGAAAGATGAACTTGTTGGTCCAGCCGCGGTAGGGTTTGACTTTGCCTGAGATGGATACGGCTGTTTCAATCGCTTTCATAGAGGTAGTCCCAACCGCAACGATCTTGTTGCGTTTATCCTTAGCCCTGTTGATAATCTCTGATGCAAGTTCTTCGATCAGCACCTCTTCAGAATCTGTTTTATGCTTGGTCAGGTCTTCCACTTCAATGGCGCGGAAATTTCCCAATCCCACATGGAGTGTTATTTCAGCAAAAGATATCCCTTTGATTTCCATTCTTTTCATCAGTTCCCGGCTGAAATGCAGCCCGGCAGTAGGGGCGGCGACCGCTCCTTCGTGCTTGGCATAGATGGTCTGATAGCGCAGGTCATCGATGGGCTCTACCGGGCGTTTGTGGACTTTAGGCAAGGGGGTCTGTCCCAGGTCGGTGATGGTCTTTTTAAAGTCCTCATAGGGCCCGTCGAACAGGAACCGCAGCGTACGGCCGCGGGAAGTGGTGTTGTCGATCACTTCGGCCACCAGTGCGTCGTCATCGCCGAAATAGAGCTTGTTGCCGATGCGGATCTTCCGCGCCGGGTCGACCAGCACATCCCACAGGCGGGATTCGCGGTTCAGCTCACGCAACAGGAAAACTTCGATTTTAGCGCCTGTTTTTTCCTTGGTGCCGTAAAGCCTGGCGGGAAAAACCTTGGTGTTGTTGATCACAAAAATATCCCCATCATCAAAATAATCCAGGATATCTTTAAATTCCTTGTGTTCAATCGTGTGCTTTTTGCGATTGAGAACGATCATTTTGGATTCATCCCTGTTATGCGGGGGGCGGTCGGCAATTAGTTCAGGTGGAAGATAGTACTTAAACTGGGAAAGTTTCATAAGATAGTGTATACAATATATGCAAAGTTAGTTAAATTGAGAGCCTTTGTCAAGTATGTTTTTGGTTGTATCTTCATTTAAAACTTAAAAATCCTTAAAATGACCTGTTATTGCTGTCATCGGCTTAAACGGAAAAAATAAAAAAAAGTTCATTTTGTCATGGTTTGCAGCAAAGCTTCAAATTGGGGAATGGAGATGGCGTCATCTGTTGAATAATTCCCGATCCGGGTCCTTCGGAGGGAGGAAAGGTAGGCCCCGGTGCCCAGCGCTTCGCCGAAATCGCGGGCCAGTGAACGGATGTAGGTGCCCTTGCTGCAATTCACCAGGAAATCGACCTCAGGGAATTCGATACGGGTGATTTCGAATGTATGGATGGTCACCGGCACGGGAGGCAGGACAATATCGCGGTTTTTCCGGGCCAGGGTATAGGCGCGCTTGCCTTCGATTTTTTTGGCAGAAAAAAGGGGCGGGACCTGCTGGATATTTCCGGTGAATTTTTGGGCGGTTGCATGAAGGATTTCCGGGGCAGGATGCATGGTGGTGGAACAGGGTATGGGTTCGGTTTCTGAGTCGCAGGATGGGGTGGTGGCCCCGAGGAAAAATGTGCCGGTGTATTCTTTGTCGAGTTCCATGAAGCGGTTGATCTGTTTGGTCATTCCGCCGGTACATACCAGCAGCAGCCCTGTTGCTTTCGGATCGAGTGTGCCGGCGTGCCCCACTTTCAGCCTGACACCGATGGTTCGGCTGATCAGCCGCCTGATCTTGTTCACCGCGTCGAAGGAGGTCCAGTCGATGGGTTTGTCGATCAGCAGTAATTCACCAGTTATGAAGTCAAAATCCATGGTTATCCTAAAATTATGGCCAGCAGCCCGATAATGGCACAATAGATTGCAAACCAGACCAGCCCGCCCTTTTTCACTATACCGATCATCCATTTGCATGCCAGCAGTCCGGATACGAAAGCGGCCAGGAAGCCTACGACAAGGGGCATGATGCCGATGCTTTCCATGCCTGCCAGGCCTGTGTCGTAAATGTCTTTCAGGTTGGCGCCGATGATGGGGACGAGGACCATGAGGAATGAAAACCGGGTAACTTCTTCCCTTTTATTGCCCAGCAGCAAGCCGGTGCTGATGGTTGCCCCCGAGCGGGAGATACCGGGCAAAACGGCAAAGGCCTGCGCGATACCGATGATCAGCCCGTCGATGTAGCCGATGCTTCGTTTGTTCGATTTCCGGATATAGGTAGATGCGAGCAGTGAAGCGGTGATCAGAAGCATGAACCCGACAAAGACCACCCGGCCGGTGAAGAACTGCTCGATTTCATCTTTGAAGAACAGTCCCAGGAAGACAACGGGAACCATGGAGATCAGCAGTTTCAGGAGGTAGCTGTGCGATTCATTCCATGGCAGCCTCAGTGAATCGGAGGCCAGTTTCAGGAGGTCTTTCCGGAAGACGAAGATTGTGCTCAGCACGGTGGCCCCGTGGATCACGACGGTAAAAAGTAGGGTTTCCCTGGTTTCGACACCCAGCAGCACTTTGCCCAGTTCCAGGTGCCCGCTGCTGCTGACGGGCAGAAATTCGGTAAGCCCTTGCAGCAGACCGAGGATCAATGCTTCTATCCAGTTCATGCCACAGGGTAGGGCGGGATGTTAATCCCTGGGTTTTTTCATGATGGCATATATCTCGACGGCATATCCCGCCAGGATCAGGAGGGGAGCGAGGGTCATTCTCCGGAAATTGAAGATGCCATAGCTGAATTCATTCGGGTCATCGGAGCCTCCGCCGATCATCAGCAGGAAACCCAATAGCATCAGCGCCAGGCCTATCAGTAACAACCGGTAATTTTCCCTGCCGAAAGCGAACCCTTCCCGGGATTTCGGCTCGGCGGCACGGCTGCCACCCGGTCTTTCCTGCACTGCAGATTTCTTTTTTACCATCATCTTTTCCAGGTATTATCGTGCAAATATATAAAAAACAGACAAACCCTCCCTTTCCCCAACACCCAATAACTAATACCAAACACCAAACACCAAACACGAAACATGAAACTCTCATCAATGATACAGTTCATCTTCCTTCATCCGGATATACCTTCTGACGGCGAACCAGGTCGAAATCCAGGCGAGGAAGATGCCGGTCAGGATGACCAGCCCGAAAACGGCCAGGTAGAGGTTGATATCTTGCAGGCCGATGAGTTCCGGCAGTTCCTGCATCAGGAAATAGAGGATGACAGCCAGCAGGATGATCGCCAGGATAGCGCTGAGCAGTCCCTGCAGGATACCCCGGACGATGAAGGGCCGGCTGATGAATCCCTGCGTGGCGCCCACCAGCTTCATGGTTCGGATGATGAACCGCCGGGCATAAACCGATAATCGTATAGTGTTGTTGATCAGGGCCATGGCGATCAGGAGGAGCAGGGCGCTGAATCCCAGCAGCACCAGGCTGATCCTGCGGATGTTCCGGTTGATCAGGTGGACGAGCGATTTCTGGTAAAAAACTTCCTTGACAATGGTCTCCTGCATCAGTTTTTTTTCGATCACCTCCAGGCTGTCGACATTCCCGTAAGCTGCCTTGATCCTAAGGTCAATCGACGGAGGCAGCGGGTTGTAGCCCAGGAAGTCGATGAAGTCCTCACCCAGTTCGGCGGTCAGCTCTTGTGCGGCCTGTTCGGGGCTGATGTATTCGGAAACTTTGACAAAAGTGCTGGCATCCAGCCGCCTTTGCAGTATAATTATATCTTCGACTGGTGCATTTTCCTTGATATACACGCGGAAGCCGATATTTTCGCGGACATAGTCTGACAGTTTCCTGGCGTGCAGTACCACCAGGGCGAGCAGCCCCAGCATCAGCAGCACCAGCGTAATGCTGACCACCGTAGTGGCCAGGCTCGACTGGTAGCGCCGGCGGGTGTATTTTTCTTCCATACTTGCCACGGCACGAAGATACCAAAATTTACAGATCAGCCCTACCCGTATTTTTTCTAACTTCGCAGCCTTAAAATTAACAGCATCAACATCCTCAGCGTTATATGGATTACAATTTCCGGGAGATCGAAAAAAAGTGGCAGCAATACTGGCGGGAAAATAAAACCTTCAAGGCCCGCAACGTCTCTGAAAAGCCGAAATACTATGTACTTGACATGTTTCCGTACCCTTCTGGCGCGGGTTTGCATGTCGGCCATCCGCTGGGGTATATCGCTTCCGATATTTTCGCCCGTTTTAAGCGCCTGAAGGGCTTCAATGTGATGCACCCGATGGGATTTGATGCTTACGGCCTCCCTGCCGAGCAGTACGCCATCCAGACCGGCACCCATCCTGCTGTCACAACGGAGAAAAACATTGCCCGCTACCGGGAACAGCTCGACCAGATCGGTTTTTCGTTCGATTGGAGCCGGGAGGTGGTGACCAGCGACCCTTTTTATTACAAATGGACGCAATGGACGTTCATCCGGCTGTTTGAACACTGGTATGATAAAACTTCAGATAAGGCCCGTCCTGTTTCTGAACTGATCGGTGCATTTGAAAAACATGGAAATGATAACCTCGATGCAGTTTGCGGGGAGGTGAGCCCTTTCACCGCTGCGGAATGGAAATCGATGACGGAAAAAGAGCGGCAGCAGGTATTGATGCATTACCGACTGGCCTATCTTGCCGACACCTGGGTCAATTGGTGTCCTGCTTTGGGCACGGTGCTGGCGAATGATGAGGTCAAGGACGGTTTCTCGGAACGCGGCGGCCACCCGGTGGAGCGCAAACTGATGAAGCAGTGGTCGTTGCGCATCACAGCTTATGCACAGCGTTTGCTCGACAGGCTGGACAGGATAGAGTGGTCCGAATCGCTCAAGGAGGTGCAGCGCAACTGGATCGGCCGTTCGGAAGGGGCAGCGGTGTTTTTCCGGTTGGCAGTTAGCAGTCAGCAGTCAGCAGTCAGCAGAGACGAACTCAAAACTCAGAACTCAGAACTCAAAACTCAGAACTCAGAACTCAAAACTCAGAACTCAGAACTCAAAACTCTCATAGAAGTCTTCACCACCCGTCCCGATACCCTGTTCGGGGCCACCTTCATGGTGCTGGCGCCCGAGCATGAGCTGGTCATGCAGATCGCTGCCCCGGAGCGACGGCCAAGGGTTTCCGAATATGTCGAATGGGCTAAAAACCGCTCGGAGCGCGACCGTATGGCGGAAGTAAAGCGCATCACCGGCGAATTCACCGGCGCTTATGCCGTCAATCCGCTGAACGGACAGGAGATACCGATCTGGGTGGCCGATTACGTGCTGGCCGGCTATGGCACCGGCGCCATCATGGCTGTGCCGGGCCACGACAGCCGTGACTTCGCCTTTGCCCGGTTCTTCGACCTTCCCATCGTCCAGGTTGTCATGAAGCCTGGAGAAGAGATTTCGGATACACACCAGTGGTCCGAATCCTATGACGCCAAAGAGGGGATCATGGTCAATTCCGGGTTTATGAACGGCATGCAGGTGAAAGATGCCATCACTGCGGCGATCCGCAAGATAGAAGAAATGAAAGCCGGTTTTGGCACGGTGAACTACCGTCTCCGGGATGCTATTTTCAGCCGGCAGCGCTACTGGGGTGAGCCATTCCCGATCTATTACAAGGACGGCATGCCCTACCCGCTGGACGACAGCCAGCTCCCGCTGGAACTGCCGGGTGTCGATAAATATTTGCCCACCGAAACTGGCGAGCCGCCGCTGGCGCGTGCCAAAAACTGGACCACAAAGGAAGGCTACCCGCTCGAAACCAATACCATGCCCGGTTTTGCCGGTTCCAGCGGCTATTACCTGCGCTACATGGACCCCTGGAACAAGGATGCCTATTTCTCGAAAGAGGCCAACGAATACTGGCAGGATATCGATTTGTACGTGGGCGGCGACGAGCACGGAACAGGCCACCTGATCTACGCCCGGTTCTGGAATATGTTCCTGTACGATATCGGCCTGGTCTGCTGCGAAGAACCCTTCCGGAAACTGATCAACCAGGGGAAGATCCAGGGACGCTCCAATTTTGTTTACCGCATCAACGGCACCAACACCTTTGTTTCATTCAACCTGAAAGACCAGTACGACACCACGGCGCTGCATGTGGATATCGAAATCGTTGACAATGATATTCTCGATACGGAAGCTTTTCGCAAGTGGCGGCCCGATTATGAAAATGCCGGATTCATCCTGGAAGATGGCAGGTATGTCTGCGGCTGGGAGATCGAGAAAATGTCGAAATCCAAGCACAACGTGCAAAGCCCCGATGACCTGATCGCTAAATATGGCGCCGACACCCTGCGGATGTACGAAATGTTTCTGGGGCCCGTAGAGCTTTCCAAACCCTGGGACACCAAAGGTATCGAAGGGGTTTTCCGTTTCCTGAAGAAATACTGGCGGTTGTTTTATGATGAGAATGGAAATTTCAATGTTTCCACAGTGACTCCATTCCGGTCGGAACTGAAGATCCTCCATAACGCCATACGTAAGATCGGTAGCGATATCGAGCGTTTCTCTTTCAACACGGCAGTGTCGGCATTCATGATCTGCATCAACGAGCTGACCGACCTGAAATGCAACAAGCGGGAGATCCTGGAGCCGCTGAATATTCTTCTTTCCCCCTTTGCCCCGCATATCACCGAAGAGATCTGGCAGCAACTGGGGCACTCCGGCACCATTTCTTATGTATCATTCCCGGAATTCAACGAAGAATTTGTCAGGGAAGATACGTTTAACTATCCTGTATCGTTTAATGGTAAGATGCGGTTCCAGATGGAACTGCCGGTGGGCGTGACTGCTGCCGAAGCTGAAGCCGCCGTCCTTGCTGCATCTGAATCGCAGAAATGGCTGGCCGGCAATCCGCCAAAAAAAGTAGTGTTCGTACCTAAGAAAATTATTAATGTAGTGATCTGATGATAGTGTTAACCTTTAAACCTCAACACTTCTTGTGGGTCTTATTATTGCTTCCCTTATTTGTTACAAGTCAGGGTTCATTCAGAAAGGTAGATAATGATGCCTTCGAGCGCGGAGAGTATCTCAAATACCGCGTATTTTACGATTCCTGGCTCACGAGCTGGCTGACGGCGGGTTACGGGACAATGGAAATTGCCCCTGATTGGGAGACGGTCAATGGCAGGAAGGCTTATCACATTACCGTCCATGGTTATTCGGTCGGGTTGTTCAACCTGTTTTACAAGGTGCGCGACCGTTTTGAATCCTATCTCGACCGGGATGGGCTGATGTCGCTAAGGTTCATCCGCCGGACGCGGGAGGGGGGCTATGTCAGGAATGATGATGTTTATTTCGATCATCAGAAACTCGAAGCGCGCAGCATCCGGGCCGTGAAGGAGATCACACCGTATGTCCAGGATATGGTGTCGGCTTTCTATTATGTCCGCGCCTGGGATTTTGAAGATGCAAAAGTCAATGACAAGTATTACCTCGATTTCTTTCTGGATGACTCTCTATATCACAGCGAGATCATTTTCCTGGGAAAAGAGACGCTCCGAACCGAATTCGGCAGCAAAGACTGCCTGCGGTTTAAGCCAAGGGTTGCTACCGGGGAGCTATTTCAGGAGCAATATCCAATGGAGCTCTGGGTTACCGACGACCGGAACAAAATACCCGTCATGATCCGCTCGGCGGTGATCATCGGGTCGGTCAGGATTGAGCTGGTGGAATACAAGGGGCTGAAGTGGAAGCTTGGAGAGAGGTAGTTTCGTGTTTCGTGTTTCGTGTTTCGTGTTTCGTGTTTCGTGTTTCGTGTTTCGTGTTTCGTGTTTCGTGTTTCGTGTTTCGTGTTTCG
>JAHYJL010000086.1 GCA_019429045.1 Bacteroidales bacterium | reverse complement strand
CGTGTGGCTTCCGGGTTATCAGAATTTTTTATCTCGTTCCGGAAAATGATATTGGCCGCCCCCTCTGGCCCCATGACTGCAATTTCAGCCGTTGGCCAGGCAAATACGAAATCGGCTTTCAGGTGATGCGAACACATGGCGATATATCCGCCGCCGTATGCTTTACGCAGGATCATCGTAATTTTTGGCACCGTGGCTTCGGAATAAGCATACAATACTTTTGCCCCGTGCCGGATCACGCCCGCATGTTCCTGGTCGACACCCGGCAAGTATCCCGGAAGATCTACCAGAGTGACCAACGGAATGTTAAAAGCATCACAATACCTGATGAACCGGGCTGCCTTATCTGATGAATCGACATCAAGGACACCGGCCAGATAGAGTGGTTGGTTGGCCACAAAACCGACAGTGTTTCCGTCAACCCGCCCAAACCCGATCACGATGTTCCTGGCCCATAATTCCTGTACTTCCTGGAATTCAGAGTCGTCTGCCAAAGCCTTTATTATGTCCTTGACATCATATGGTTGCTTTGGATCGGACGGAATGATCTGATCTATCTTATAGGTTCGGGTACGTGGAGGCCTTCTGGGGTATGGATCTGCCTTCTTTTGATTGTTCCATGGAATGAAAGTGATCAGTTGCTTGATCTGATCGAAACACTCCTGCTCACTGGTGGCATAAAAATGGGCATTTCCGGTTAATTCGGCGTGTACCCGGGCACCTCCGAGGTCTTCCATGGAGATCTCCTCACCAATTGTCGCTTTGATCACTTCGGGTCCCGTAATGAACATTTTAGATATTTTATCCACGACAAAAACGAAATCAGTCAGGGCCGGAGAATATACCGCTCCTCCGGCACAAGGGCCAAGAATAACTGAGATCTGAGGAATGACCCCTGAAGCCTGGGTGTTCCGCCAGAAGATCTCACCATAGCCGGCCAGGGAGTTCACCCCTTCCTGGATCCTGGCGCCGCCTGAATCGTTGATCCCGATGATCGGAACCTTCAGTTTCATGGCATGGTCCATGATCTTGGTGATCTTTTTGGCATGCATGTATCCCAGTGAACCCCCGGCTACGGTGAAATCCTGGGCATATATGCAAACAGGGTAACCCATAATGTTCCCAGTACCGGTCACAACCCCGTCCCCCGGAAGAAATTTCTTATCCATATCGAAATCACGGCCTGCATGCTCGACAAACATATCGTATTCGTGAAATGATTTAGGATCAAGCAACATGAGGATCCTTTCCCTGGCTGTCAGTTTGCCGATGGCTTTCTGCTTTTGAATCGCCTCATCCCCGCCACCGCGCAATGCATCGCGCATCCTCTTTTTTAGATCGGTAGTTTTTTTAGCAATGCCCATATGATCTGATTTTGGTTTTACATAAGCAATGAAAAGAACGAAAGTATTGGTTGTATTTGGTTGTCAGTTGTTTAGCTTTTTCCTGTTTCTGCTGTATACATACAAAAATAATCATTTTTAAAAAGCAATCCTTTTCTTGACATAATGACCCTTATTCCTGCTGTGGTGGAGTCTCTCTTTTTTTCTTTCTAAAAATGTCAAATATCAGGTATCCAATTGCAGCCCCCCAGAGCATACTGAGCCATGGGCTGGATGTAATGGCGCAACTGCCCGACCGGCATCCGATAAAATAATAATAAAGGTATCCCCCCAGGATGCCTGTTATGATGCCACTCAATGTTAATAAATTATTTCGGGATAATATTTTCATGCAAAAAAATGTTGGGGTGCAAAGATAATAAAGTACTTGTTCTGTTTACCGGATAGTTACCCTGGTGATCCCTGCACCACCCATTTCAATATGTTCGTCCTCAAATGACTCCACCTCATCCATGCTGCCCAGCAGTTCCCTGATGACCCGCCGGAGAATGCCTTCCCCTTTGCCGTGGAGAATTTTGACTTCTTTGATTCTCAAAAGATAGGCATCGTCCAGATACTTTTGTACGCTCATGACCGCTTCGTCTGCCGATTGTCCTCTCACATCAAGGGAAAGCTTGAAATTTACCGCTTTTTCATTCAGGTCACGGAATAACTTTGAAAAGCGACCTGAATTTTTTTCTGCTGGAGGCAGTGTAACTATTAACTTGCTGACAGGAACGGAAAGTTTGACCCCCGCGAAGTCCACTGTCGCTTTCCCGCCTTTGATCCGCTGAATCCGGCCCGGCATTTTCTGCCCCTCGAGTGATACCCAGTCACCCGGCTTTAATGTCGGATAAGTAACTGTTTCCGGCTTGGTAAGCGCTCTTTCTTCCAACTTTTCCTGAATCCCGGAGTTGGATATTTCTTTACTCAGATCTGCGATCTGTGCCCGGGCTGCTTTTGTTTTTTCCTTATCTGCCTGCGACTCGCGAATCTCCTTAATAGTCTTTTCAATAATCCGGTTGGATTGCTCCAGTATTGTCATGGCTTTCTCCCGGGCTTCTTCCAGGATGGTTCTCCTGGAGTGCTCCAGGTCTGATTTCATCTTCTCGTACTTTTCGATCATCTCGGCAAGAAAATGGTCAGCCACCTGGAATTCCTTTAACCGCTTTTCCAGTGCAAACTTCTCATTTTCCAGTTCCTGCAGCTTCCTTTCAAAATCGAGGTGAGTTTTTCCGGTTTTGGTCATGGCAGCTTGAATGACCTCCTCATTGAGCCCTGTCCGCCTGGCAATTTCAAAAGTGAAAGAGCTGCCTGGCTTACCGATAGAAAGCTGGTACAAAGGTTGCATCCTTTTTGTGTCGAATAACATGGCGCCGTTCACAATGCCTGGGATATTACCCTCCAACAGCTTCAGGTTGGAATAGTGTGTGGTGATTACACCAAAAGCACCGGTGGCTGCCAGCTTTTCCAATACTGCTTCGGCAATCGCTCCGCCCAGCGCCGGATCTGTACCAGCACCCAGTTCATCGATCAGGAAAAGGGTCGATGGATTACCGTTATCCATGAAAAACTGCAGATTCACCAGGTGAGAGCTATAGGTGCTCAGGTCGTTTTCAATCGACTGCTCGTCACCGATATCAATGAATATATTCTCGAAGATGCTTGCCTGGCTGTCGGCATCCATTGGTGCCAGCAGCCCGCATTGCAACATGTATTGCAGCAAACCGACAGTTTTCAGGCAAACCGATTTACCCCCTGCATTCGGGCCGGTGATCACCAGTATGCGGTCTGTTTCATCCAGTTTGATATTCAGGGGGACAATGGTTTTTCCTTTATTGCGAAGAGCTGCGCTTAGCAGGGGATGCCTGGCGTTAGTCCACCGGATTGCAGTTTCATTTGTGATCATGGGCTCCATGGCATCAGTGTCTGTCGCCAGGCGGGCTTTAGCCCGGATAAAATCCATCAAGCCCAGGAAGGTATAACCATGCAACAACTTATCAATCTCCGGCCTGAGCATGTCGCTGAAACGTGTCAGTATCCGGATTATTTCCCGGCGGGCAGCGCTCTCCAGTTCCCTGATCTCATTGTTCATCTCCAGGCAAACCTCTGGCTCAAGATAAACAGTAAGGCCGCTGGCCGATTCATCATGGATAATACCCCTGATCTTTCGCTTATGGGTCGCCTGCAATGGGATGACAAGCCGCCCGTCGCTCAGAGTAACCCCTGCGTCTGAGGCCGTCCAACCGGAATTTCGTGCCTGGCTTAGCAGCTGGCCGATGAGCTTTTCACTGGCAGCTGTTTTACTGCGTATATCCTTACGGATGCTTGCCAGTTCCGGCGAGGCATTGTCACGTATGGCCCCCTTTTCATCCATTATGCGGTCTGTTTCCTTTAGTATAGCCGATGGGATCTCCAGGTCACCGGCAAGTGCGATGAGATGAGTGAATTCCCGGGCTGCCGGTTTTTGAAAAAAGGAAATGCAATCGGCTATGGTTCTCAGGGATAAACGCAGTTCCAGCAGTTCTTCGGGCAGTATCCAGCTGCCGGGAGTCTGGATTCGCATTAGCACCGGGGAGAGATTATAATAATCATTCACCGGGAAAGGCAGACCACTTTCCAGGATCTTCCGGAATTCAGCCGTTTCGCTTACCATTCGCCTTACCAATGCAGGATCAATGCAGAAATCCATTTCCCTGACCCTTTGCT
Source organism: Bacteroidales bacterium (assembly GCA_019429045.1). Lineage (GTDB taxonomy): Bacteria > Bacteroidota > Bacteroidia > Bacteroidales > JAGOPY01 > JAGOPY01. The sequence goes on along the minus strand of JAHYJL010000086.1, from coordinate 8,540 downwards.
TTCCCATATCAGAATGACACCTGTCAGACAGCAAATTACGGATCAGGTCAAAACCGATCTTATCCTCAAAATTGCCCGGGTATATCAATGATTGTGGATTTCTAATTTTTGGTTTCTGAAAATGTGGACCCTGATCAGCACGATAACGATGAAGAACAGGACAAGTATGCCGAATATAACCACACCCCTCTGCAATAATACCGAATTATATTGTCGGAACCCATCCCTGTTGCCATGAATGACGAAGCCTGCCCAGAATGCCGGGTGAGCTTCAATCTCTTTTTTTGCCAGGTGTAAATAATAAAGCTTGGCTTCCCTTAAGGCGATGTCCTTCTCATAACCGGCGGCCAGATAGCTGTAGAAGAGGGGAATAATGGCGCCACTGGCCAGGTCTTCCACATCCCATAAAGTCATTACGATACTGGGAATTCCTGCGAAAAGAAATGCCCTGGCCAGGCTGATCACCCCTTCGCCATGGTGTAATAACCCATCACCGGTGGAACAGGCGCTCAATACAGCAAGGTGACCCCTCAGATCAAGACTGTATATCTCATATGTTTGCAGAAAGTCGTCTTCAATGGTATCTCCCAGTGGATAAAAGGATAGGGTGGAGGACAGCGGATTGACATCGTTGATCCATGCATGCATGGCAAAATGCAAAATGTCATATTCTCCTGCCAGCATCTTGAAATTTGACTCTGTCGCCTCTTTTCCAATAAGTTGCTTTCCTTTCATCATTTTCAGGATATTTTCCGTTTCAAGAAGGGCCCCTGGAAGATCCCTCCTCACCAAAGGATATTCATTTAATACCTTTTCCAGTTCGGGCGGGATGCTTCTTGTGGGGGAATATGTTGGAGCAAAAGCCAATACCCCTGATTTGATGACAGGTCGCCGCTTCTTGATGGTATAGGCATAAATGCTGGCTGAACTGGTGTAACTGACCGGGTTGTCTTTGATCAGATAAGGCAGGTTTCTGAACATAATAGTATCTGAAAGAATGACTTTTTTCAGCATCGATTCAAAAGAGAGATAAGCCAGTTCACCATCAGGTACAATGATCAGCCGCTTTCCGTTCAGTTTGTCAGCAACAGGTCCAATCAAAAGTTTGTAAAGCTTGTTGGCTGTTATCTGGTAATGCATATAATCCTTGTAACTGTAATCTGCAATTCTGGCTATTTGTAAATTATTCCTTAAACTGTAGATATCACTAACCATCGTCGAATCAACGCCAGTTTCAGTGACATCAAATCCATCCCTGGAAACAGAAAACATGATCAGCCTATTTCCTGCCAGTGTATAATGCAGCATGACCTCATCACGTCTTAAAAATCGCTGTATTTCTGATATGGATACCACCGATGGTTCATACTTAAACCGGTAATAATCCGGGTATCTGAGCTCAATGATCCGGATCAGGCTGTCATATTGCTTTTCGTATTTGAATAACGCCGATCGCAGATATGTAATTCTGTTTTCATCCGCCGTGGCATCTTCTTCCAGCTCACGAATGGTCTTTTGATATAAATAAAGATTGCTTTTTATGTTTTTTTCAGATGCAGCGATACTTTCCGGGATTAAACCAAGTTTCCTGGCATTTTCGTCTCTCATTTCAGTGAGTAATATGGCCGCTTTGCTCTTTTCACTGATTTCAAACGCTTTGTATTGGAATGTAATATTACCTGATTCATTGCAGGCCGTTAAATTTGCACGCACGGCATTCTTATAGATATTGTTGAAATCACTTGAAAGAATCATCTTGCTTTCCTCAGCCCTGTAAAATGCAGAGAATTTCTCCAGGACATAAATACATCGTTCGTAGGCGCTGAGTGATGAGCGTAAATATCTGAAGTCCTTGGTTTTTAAATACTTATTTTCCAGCGCTTCAGCTTTTTCCCAGAGAACCCTGATTGAATGCAGATCAATGCGTAATTCATCCGGTGTAGGATTTTCCAGGATGTCAGTATTGTTGAAGGACGGGTTGAGTGAAATGAGGCTCTGGTGATAATAGTAGAGCGCTGAATCCAGGTCATGAAAATGCTGGTGGTAATTGCCAATCAATGTCAGAACCAAGGCTACATCACGATGATTATTCCCGAATGACTCCAGAAAAATAAGAAGGGCTTCCCTTAGGTAATCAATGGCCTGGGGATTATCTGAAGCTAAAAGAATTTGACCAAATCGCATAAGTGAAATGGCATTTTCGTAGCTATTGATATATTTGGAATTTCTTATTAAACCAATAGAAAGATTTATATATTCTAATGATTTAGTAATTTGATTCACATTTAGATAATAGAATGCTAAATTTCTATAGCATTTTAACCTAACAAATTGATCAGCGTTTTCTAATGAGGTTTTATAATACTGCAGTGCTTCTTTTTCGTATCCCATATTTTGATAACAGTATGCAATATCCATATTAAGCCCAGGTAATGCCGGAGAATTTGGCGTATGGTGCATTTCAATCAAACGCTTTGCTTCTGTCAGATAGCCTACCGAAGACCTGTAATCGCCTAAAAGGCTCGAAATGGTCCCCTTATTCCAGTAGATCCCTATCAGCAGGGGGTGATCTGTTGTAAAACTGGAGTTAATCAGGGCTTCCGCCTCGTCCAGATAATACTGGGACTTATCATAAGCAGAGATACCGAAATAGAATTTGCCCAGGTTGGTATATATTTTTGCCAGTGCATACAGATCGGGCGGGGATGTTTCCTGAAGGATAACGAGAGATTTGAGCAGATATTCCTCGGCTTTCTGGTATTCATTAAATTCACTGTGGATGATGCCAATGTTCTGAAAGTAGGATGCCAGTTCCGAAGAATTTTGGGACCGGTGTTCCGTAAGATCAAGCGCTTTAATGTAATACTCCAGCGCTTTTCCGGGCTCCTTGCGGTAGAAATGATAATTTCCAAGTTTATTATAACATTGTGCCAACAGCGTGTCTTCCTCCCCTAACAGGTTGATGTAGAGTCCCAGGGATTGATGTATGAGGTGGTATCCCCTTTCCAGGTCGCCCCTTTCAAGCAGGAGGGCCCCGAATTCATAAAGGAAGCCGGCCAGTAAATGTTCGTCAGTAATAATATTGCGGCCCCGGCCATTCAAAGCAGAATCAAGTACTTTCATCGCTGAATCGTAATTTCCATTCAGCCGCAGGATCTTTGCTTTTTCCAGTTCATACTGGAATGTAAGTGGCAATTCCCCGATTTGGGTTGTCATTTGTATGGCGTCTCCCAACAACTCTAAAGCCTCCTGGAAACGGTTTTCGTTTTTAAGACGGATAGCTTCTATGTAATATTCTTCATGTGAAACAGCCTGACAGAAACATATGTAAGGAAATAAAATAAATATTGTAGGGACAATATACCTGCCCCCCCAATTCCTGAGGCGTATTCCGACCGTTGACATAACTTTGCTGATATTTTCTCAATCGATCACTACAATAACTTAATTTAATGGTTAATGACCATTTCTGTGAAAATATACCCGCCTGTTGATAAAAAAAGTTGCCAGCAGCAATAGGGTCATAATGGCAAACCCCCCGAGCAGACAGTGCCAGGGCATGAAAATAACGCCTGTTTTGACCGGGCTGTTGTTTCCGATATTAACAAACCCGGACCAGTAATAGGGATGCGATTGCAACCTTCCCGCATTTTCCAGGTAAGCTAATTTTGCCTGTTGAAGGGCAACGTCCTTGTGCAAGCCTTTCCTGAGGTTACTGTAAAAAAGCTTCATCAGGTCGGCGCTGGAATGATCTTCGATTTCCCACAGAGTCATGACCACGCTGGGTATGCCTGCATAAAAGAATCCCCTGGCCAGGCTGATGACCCCTTCGCCTCTTTCCAGTTTTCCGGTACCGGTGTTGCACGCGCTTAATACGGCAAGCTCACCGTTTAGCTGCAGATTGAACAGCTCATAGGTATTCAGATAACCATCATCACTTGAACCTGCCAGAGGAGGCGAAAAAACCAGCTTGGAATACAAAGGCTTCTCATTGTTGATCAGGGTGTGCATGGCCAGGTGTAAAACGCTGAAATTCGGGGCAATGCTTTTAAAATTGGCTTCGGAAGCCTTCTCGTTAAACAGTTTCCTGGCAGGGAAATACCGGGCGATGGCTTTCACTTCTTCCACTGATCCGGTTATCGGTGCAAGGTTCAAAAAAATAGAATCATCGTGTAATAGCTGACGAGTAGCGCTCTTTATATCATACGAAGGGGCAAAAGCGATCAGCCTTCCCCGTGTTCTTGTTTTCTGATGCATTTCCTGCTCAAAGTAAATGGTAGCCGAACTGCTGTAACTAACCGGGTGACTCCTGATCAGCCAATCCAGTTCTTTGTAGTTTCCGGAATCGTGATTCCGGGTTGACTTGAGCAACAAATCAAAAGCCAGGTAACCCAATTCCCCATCGGGTATGATCAGCAGTCTCTTATCCGTTATATCCGGCTCAAAGGGTTGGAGCAACAAGCCATATAATTCATATGACAGCCTGGCCAATAAATCAAATTCTTCCCTGCCGGCATTGAAATACTCACGATTCCTGAATGGATTTAACAGGCTGTTCAGTTTATTATACAGGGAGTCCCTGGAACATAATACCCTGGGATAAAAACTATTGCCGGTGATGAAAAACCCATATACTGTTGTGTCGGAAATATGATATGAAATTAAGGCCTGATCTCCGGGAATTATCTGAGCAATGGAATCTGCCGAAATGACAGAATAATCATATCGCAGGCTGAAATATTCGGGATAATCCTGTTCATAAACCGACAATAAACTGTCATAGGCCCGCCGGCAGGCAAATAGTTTATCATTCCAGAGGCCTATCTTATTGTGATCGGGCGCCTTCTTTTTACTTTCTTCGTATATCAGGTTTGAGTACAGGGCAATATCTCCCGATAAAGATGTTTCGTTCGCAATGATCTTTGCGGGTATATCCGCAAGGCTCTTGGCTTCGATTCCTCTTAGTGCACCCAAAAGCACAATGGCTTTCCCCTTTTCACCGTATTCAAATGCTTCTGTTAAATATCGGGTGTTGCCGGTTTCATCAAACAGGGCCAGGCATACCTTTAATCCAATGTCAACGGTCATTCGGGCATTGTTATTTAAAATGATCTGGCTTTCCTCATCCCGATAAGTCCTTCTGATCTCCTCAATAATGGTCCAGGCTTGCTGAACCGACTGCAAACCTGTATTTAAATCTGTGATATCCTTTTTAAATGTATATCTGTTATAAAGGGCTTTTGACTTGAGGTACAGTGCATCAGGGATATATAAATCGGGCTTAAATCCTTGCGCAAGTATTTCGGATTCGTCGAGGCGATCCTCATACCCGGGGAACAGTATTTCCAGCCCCGTTTTTAAATGGGATAGGGCTTGATCATATTGTTTTTGCGAAATAAGATTTGCCGCCAGGAGGATATGCATCCGGGCAATGTCGCGATTGCTGACTGCAAACAACTTCTCAAATATGCCCAATGATTTACCGAAATAATAATTGGAGCTGTCTAAATTGCCACTTTCCCTGAATAATTCACCATAATACAGATAACTGTATGCAAGGTCATAACTTAAGCTCCCAAAAAAGCGTTTGGCAGCATCGATCGATGAAAGTAAGTAAATTTTAGCACTGTCTGATTTTTTGTTCTGTATATATATATTCCCAATATTCCGGTATGCTTTCACAGTACTGGGCAAAGCCGTATTTCGTGTCGCCTGCTGGTAATATTTGATCGCCAGGGTATTATCCCCCTTTTTATTATAAACGAACCCGATATCCATCAGGATGGCCTGAACTTGTGGATGCAGCGAATCATATTGCATCTGGTAGATCTGTAAGGCCCGTTGAAGGAAGCTGATAGCTTTTTCAAAATCCCCCATGTGAGTAAATAAGTTGCCTTTGTTCCAGTAAATAGGGGCAAATTGGATCAAAGGCTGCTCAGGAATTGCTTTTGATAACAATGTGTCAGCTTTATTATAATACACAAGGGCTAAATTATATTTCGATAGGTCGTTATAAAACTTTCCAATGTTGATGAAAATAGGCGCTATGGCTGGATCTGAGGGCTCGTACAGTTTTTCGTTCAATTCGAGCGACATGAGAAAGTACTTTTCTGCCAGGGCATAGTCGCCCTGCATATGCACGGCAATACCCAGGTTCTGGTAAGAGGAAGCACTCTGGAAATTTACTTTGTTTTTTTTCAGTAGTGACAGGTTCAGGGCCGTCTGGTGGCAGTTTTGGGCAGTTTCGTAGTCGCCTGTCTTTAAATAATAATTACCCAGTTTGTTCCAGGCGTATCGCAGCAATGTATCGGCTTCTCCGCTGGATTGTTGCCTGGTTACGATTGATTTTTCAAGAGAATACCTGGCGGAATCGAGATTACCCGTGGCCAGGTAATAACCGCCTAAAACCTGAAGGAAGTTGGCGATTATTTCCGGGTCTTCAGAGAATGAAGACTTGATTTCACTGTTAATTTTCATCAGGATCTCCCTGGCGCCGGTATGGTCCTGTTTCATAATAAGGAGGTCGGCAAGACTTATTTCAGTGTTGAGAAATTCCCTATGCCGGAGATTCTGCAGATAGGCTTCCTTCAGTTGCTCGTAATAAAACTGGGCGCTGTCGAACTGGTCCTTGTGATGAAAAACCTTTGCTTTTTCCTCGAGGAAGGAAATGGTCTTGTGTTTTCTTTCTTCTGGCGGTTCAGATCCACTGATCGCAAAAAAGGATATAACGATCACAATAGCAATGATTCCGGGTTTTATAAATGATCGGTAAGCGAGAGGACTGATGAACATTATACCTTTATACCAAACGGATCCGAGGCGAAATTACATAATATTCCCGGAGTAACACAAAAAAAAAGGAGCACCCGCCGGTGCTCCTTTCCGGATTTAAAAAGAACGCCGCTATTTGGATTTAATGATAGATCCGTTACTGAAATATTTTTCATTACCCGGCAGGGAGACATGGTAAAAGTAAATCCCTGGTGTCAGGAATGAGCCGTCGAAACGCAACTGGTGCGTGCCGGCATTGTAATATGAATTGATGATTTCGTGCACAATCCTTCCGCACTGATCGAAAAGTTGAAAGCTAACCTGGCCGTCCGACGGCAGATCCAAACCAATGGAAAAGTGAGTGGTGAAGGGATTCGGATAAGCTGTCAGGTTGAATTCCTCCGCTGGCTGAAACTTGAGGGATGGGATGACGATTTGCACACCATGGATCACTTCGCCTTCCTGATCAATAAAATGGCTTTCCGGCAGTACATAGAAGCTGTGCGATACATTTTTGTCCCAGCTTTTTGTCACTGTGGCTTCAATACTGAACAGGGAGGCATCCGGACGGATCACTTCTCCGGCGGCGTTCTCATCCAGCCAGGTCAGGGTCAGTTCATTTCCCCTGACACAATGGTTCAGGTTTTGCAACGGCGATTCAATGTTTTTGATCACAATCCCGTCCGGGATCCTTAGGATAAGTTGCATTCCGGTCATCTGAACCGTATTAGCTACATTGACCGTTACGTTGCTCACCTCTCCGGGCTTGATAACGACGTCATTTGCCGGCAAATTGACGAACACGGATTCCACCATTTTGGTGGGGACAAAGGTTCCGTTGACATCCCCTGAGCCATTACTGCCAGAAACCTTGGTTTCGGACCTGGAGCCCGTTGAGAAAGGCGGAACCTCTTCAAACACCCAGTCTCCGATCGGGAAAGGATTTCCCTGGTTAAGATAACCGACCAGTATGAGGGTATAGTCAGCCCAGGTAATGGTACCACTGCCATCCACATCAGCAGCCAGATATGCTATTGGACTGAATGGGTATAAATTGAACAAATGCATCATCACCAGGAAGGCATCTGTTAATGTTACCCCCCCTGCGGGACCGGTTTTTTCGAAGGAAATCGAGTAGGTTCCCCCGGCAACATTGTAAAATGCATAATTACCCGAGCCATCGGAGGTTGTTACATCAATGATATTGCCGTTTATGTCATGCAGCATGGCTGTGACACCGGCGTGCGGGTACAATCCATGATACAGGACCTGTCCGTTGATTGTTTCGCCTGTCTGGGAGTAAGCAGAGAAGCTAAGCAGTAAAAAGAACAGGCAGACTGTTCTGAAAGTAACTTTTTCCATGATTTTCAAATTTAGGCGTTCGATATTAAATTAAATCCGGTTGAGTGAAAAAGGTTTTTTCAGCGGCTATACCTTTCTCATAATTTAATCATGGAACCGCCATAAAGGTAATACGAAAATAGGGAAAAAAAGTTATAAAAAGAAAATGTATTCTACATGGAAATGTTAAACCAAACGTAAAATTAACTAATTTTCGACAGTTAATTAACATTGGAGTCATTATTTTTGCAAATATTCCTGGGAATAAACACTAAGTTGTTAAAAAAAAATTAACTTTTTCTTTCTAACCTGAATTATTCATAAAAATCTAAAAAAAGTGGGGTAAATATTTTATTATCTCATTGATATTCAATATCTTTGAGGCGAATTTTAAATAAAAATTTACCCCATGGGCGAAAATACAAATT
>JAHYJL010000085.1 GCA_019429045.1 Bacteroidales bacterium | reverse complement strand
ATTCATTCGATAATGTATTTCATGTATTACAAAGGTACGAAAATTGCAGCGTCCTTCCCTCAGGCCAACTATTGTCGAATAGATTAATTTGCTAATTTTGTAACAAACCGGGAATCTGATGAAAATAACCACTACATTGCTCCTGATCATCCTGATGATGCACTTCCCGTCATTTTCCCAGGATGATCCCTTTCAGCCGGTCATCAGAGCTCTGCAGGATTCGGATTCCAGGAAACTTTCCACTCATTTCAACACAGCCGTGGACCTGGGACTATCCGGTAAGGAGAATTCTTACAGCATTTCACAGGCAGAGATGATCATGCGGGATTTCTTCAGGAAATTCCCGGCCGATTCGTTCACCGTTACCCGGAAAGGCGCTGCCGATGCGGTATCATATCACATCATCGGGGATTACCGATCGGGTGCAGCAGTTTTCCAGGTTTATTTATTATTACGCGAGGTCAATGGAAAGCAGCTTATCCATAAGATCAAGTTTGAAGACAAACCGGCCATACCCCCTTCAAAACATGACAATTGATGAAATTATCCGGCAGGCGCTGGAAGAAGACATCGGGCCGGGTGACCATACCTCGCTGGCAACTATTCCATTACATAAAACCGGAACTTCACAGCTCTTGATCAAAGAGGAAGGGATACTGGCGGGAGTCGACATCGCCGCCAAAGTTTTTCACACGCTTGATCCTTCGCTGGAATTTGAAATGAAAATCCCGGATGGGTCAGAAGTTAAACCGGGAGATATGGCATTTACTATAACCGGCAGTTCCCGTTCGATCCTCTCGGGTGAAAGGCTGGCGCTCAATTTCATGCAACGGATGAGCGGCATTGCCACTATCACCCGTCGGTTGGTTAAAATATTGGACGGCACTCCTGCTAAAATCCTGGATACCCGGAAGACCACCCCCCTGCTCCGTGAGCTGGAGAAAATGGCGGTGCGGCTGGGTGGCGGGGAAAATCACCGGATGGGGCTTTATGATATGATCATGATCAAGGATAACCATGTCGATTTTGCAGGAGGGATCAGGGAAGCCATCGAAGCAGTAATCAGATATCAAAAAATTGAAGGTTTACAATTGAAGATTGAAATTGAGGTAAGGAATTTTGAAGAATTGCAAGAAGTGATTTCAATTGGCAAAGTGGACCGGATCATGCTGGATAATTTCACACCGGACAACCTCGCAAAAGCTGTCCGGCTGATCGATGGCCGTTTTGAAACCGAAGCCTCCGGTGGAATTACTATTGATAATATCAGGCGATATGCTGAAACAGGCGTTGATTACATTTCTGTCGGCGCACTGACCCATCATATTAAAAGCCTTGATATGAGCCTGAAAGCGTTGACTTAACCCTGACCATAAATGCAAAATGTAAAGAAATTAACAACTTCCGTAAAAAACTGGATCGGGACATTATTCAAGGTCATACTGCTGCCTTTGATTTTCCTTTCGAAAAAGATCTACCTGCCTGGCTTCAGAGGTTTGTCGCTGCATGAAGTCGGGTTGTTTTTTATAGAAGGAATGAAGAAAAGTTCCATAAATCTCCGGGCAAATGCTATTTCATATTCTTTCATCATCGCATTCGTTCCGGCTGTGCTTTTTTTATTTACCCTGATACCTTATATTCCAATCAGCGGCCTGGAAGAAAACATCATCCTGACACTAGGGGAAGTCATTCCAAATGAAGCCTTCATCCTGTTAAAATCAACCATTGAAGATATCGTAACCAAACAGCAAACCGGCCTGCTCTCCATAAGTTTCATCATATCCCTGTATTTTGCCAGCAATGGGGTGATAGCGATCATGAATGCCTTTAACCAGTCATTTCATTCCATCGAATATCGCACCACTATTAAAAAACATCTTATTGCTATCTTGCTGGTATTTATCCTTGCTGTCAATATGATTATCTCCGCAGCAGCCCTTGCCCTGTCGACTGTTGTGTTGTATTTTATGAAAGAAAAAGGTATCATTGGAGATAGTTTTACTTTGTTCCTTATTCAGGCAGGACAATGGATTGTTATCCTGCTCACATCTTTATTAGCATTTTCAAGTATATATTACCTTGCACCAGCCAAGAAACGCATTTTCCCTTTCTTCTCACCCGGATCTATTCTTGCTGCCTTATTATCCGTTGTTAGTTTTAGGGTGTTTTCGATCTTTATTGAAAATTTCAGCAATTACAATAGATTTTACGGATCGTTGGGCGCAATGATCATGATTATCGTCTGGATCAACCTGACCGCCTTGATGCTGCTGATCGGCTTTGAACTGAATGCCAGCATTTATGAAGCGAAGATGAGGAATGAACCGTCCAATTTGAATGAAAATGGAAAAGAATAATATTGTAATTATCGGCGCTGGAGCCATCGGCACCTCCCTTGGCAATGCCCTGGCGAAAAATGAAAGGCTGCATGTGACACTGGTATCCATCGAAGAAGAAGTGGTCAATTCTATCCGGGAGCAGCATGTCAACCGGAAGTATTTTCCCGGGATTGCCCTCAACCCCCGACTGCAGGCAACCTTGAGCACTGACCCGATCAGGGAGGCGGCTTTTCTGTTTTTAGCCATCCCATCCGCAGAAACGGTCCGGTACCTGGAAAAGCACAGGCAAATCGTCCCGCCTGGCGCTATTGTTGTAAACCTGGCCAAAGGATTCGGTGAAAAGAACTGCACCATCATCAAATGCCTGCAGGAGATCATCCCCAACCCGGTCTGCCCGATGAAGGGACCCACCTTTGCCAGGGATATCATCAATAACCAACCAACCGCTTTCACCGTGGGTGCGACAGACAAATCCATCTTCCCACAATTCGCATCGATCTTCTCCGGGACGCACATTTACCTGGATTACAGCACCGACGTTCAGGGAGTTGAGATACTGAGCATCCTCAAAAACATCTACGCCATTGTCGCCGGCATCACCGATGCCAGCTTCGATGCGCCCAATCTGCGTTCGCTAATGCTGACAAAAGCCTTCAAGGAGATGCGGCGGATTTTGCTTGAATTCGGCGGTAAAGAAGAAACCATGTTCAAATACTGCGGCTTTGGCGATTTCACCCTGACGGCCCTGAACGACCTGAGCCGCAACCGAACGCTCGGTCTGCTGATCGGCAAAGGATTCTTTACCCGTGAAATGTCAGATAAGGTGGTGCTGGAAGGAAAAATCGCGGTGAATGTTATTATGGAAGAGCTGGCAAAACGGAAACTCGAAAACAACTTCCCCATCCTGAGGGAATTATATCGCGTAATTAACAATGATTACGATCTCTCCCAATTCGTAAACCGTATCCTCAACTTCGAAAACCCCAACACCTAAAACCAAATACCAAATTCCAAATTCCAAATTCCAAACACTCAACACTCAACACTCAACACTCATCACTCATCACTCATCACTATCTCCCTCGCCTTCTCAATCACCATCGGTATCCCTTTCGGGTTGCTGCCACCGGCCGTTGCGAAATGCGGCTGACCGCCCCCGCCGCCGTTGATGGCTTTCGCCAGCTCCCTGATCATATTTCCGGCATGCAGGCCTTTCTCCCGGATCAAAGCAGCGGATAACATCAAGGTAATATTTACTTTCTCAGCTGCTGTAGTGATGAAAAGAAGCAGTTGCTGTTCGTTATCGTCATTCATTGAAAATGCAAGGTCCTTAGCCATAGCGGCATCGCCGTCAAGTTTTGTCGCAATGAATCGGATCCCGTTGATGATGTCAGTCCCGGCCAGCAGATCGCTTTTCATGGCTTCCAGGCGGTACCGGTTCAGTTCATCTATTTTGCGCTGCAAGGCCTTGTTCTCTTCTACCAGGTTATTCACCCCCTTCACCAGTTCCTTGGTACCTTTCAATATCTCCTGTATCCCACTGACAATCGCCTGCTTTTCATAAATATAGGCTTCGGCCTTCTCGCCGGTAACCGCTTCGATGCGTCTGACACCGGCGGCAATGGCGCCTTCAGAGATGATCTTGAATAAGCCGATCTGCCCGGTTGCAGGCACATGTGTCCCCCCGCAAAGTTCTACAGAGTATTCCGGGTCAAACGTGATCACCCTGACCTCTTCGCCGTATTTTTCTCCGAACAGGGCCATAGCGCCCATCTTCTTCGCCTCCTCCAGCGGCACATGGCGCATTTCGCCACTGGTAATGTTCTCCCTGATCTTTTGATTGACCATGACCTCAACCTTACGGATCTCTTCCTCTGTCATCCTGGCAAAATGGGAAAAGTCAAAGCGCAGGTGGTCTTCATCGACCAGCGATCCCTTCTGCTCGACGTGGGTTCCCAGCACCGAGCGCAGCGCTGCATGCATCAGGTGCGTAGCGCTGTGATTGTTTTCCGTGGCTATTCTTTTGGCCAGGTCAACCACCGCATGAACCGCCTGCCGGCAATTCTGGAAAAATTCCCGGGTCTTGTGAATGATCAGCTCATTCTCCTTGTAAGTATCTGAAACATCGATACGCTGACCGCCGCATTCCAGATAGCCCCTGTCGCCCACCTGTCCGCCCGACTCGGCATAAAAAGGGGTCCGGTTCAGTACGATCTCGTAAAACTCCTCTCCCTTCGCTTTCACTTTCCTGTATTTTACTACCTCCACCTCAGCCTCAAGGGTCTCATAACCCAAAAATATCGTCTCTACACCGTCCGGCAATAAATTCACCCAATCCTGCGTATCCACCTGTGCAGCCTGACGGGAACGAGACTTCTGCTCTTCAAGACCCTTGTGAAAGCCGTCCATATCGATCTCCCAGCCTTGCTCGGCCGCCATCACACGCGTCAAATCCACCGGAAAACCGTAAGTGTCAAAAAGCTCAAAAGCAAAGCCGCCTTCAATCACCTTCTTTCCACTATTTTCAGCCATATACTGATCAAACTTCCGGATACCCTGGGAAAGGGTACGAAGGAATGACTGCTCCTCTTCGGCGATGACCTTCCGGATCAGTTCTCCCTGTTTTATAAGTTCGGGGAAATAGTCTCCCATCACATCGGTAAGCGCATTAACAAGCGAATGGATAAACGGCTCCCTCAGTCCCAGGAAAGTATACCCATAACGGACCGCCCGGCGAAGGATCCTCCGGATCACATAACCGGCGCCCGTGTTTGAAGGCAGCTGCCCATCGGCAATGGCAAAAGCAATGGCCCGCAAATGGTCGGCAATGACCCGCATGGCAATATCCTGCTTATCATCCTCCCCGTAAGTTTTATCAGAGATTTTGCCCAAAGTGGCGATGACTGGCTGAAAAACATCGGTGTCATAATTCGATTTCTTACCTTGTATTACCATGGTCAGCCGCTCAAATCCCATCCCGGTGTCGACATGTTTTTGCGGTAACTGGACCAGCTTTCCGTCTGTCTGCCGGTTGAATTCGATAAATACCAGGTTCCAGATCTCCAGCACCAGCGGGTTTCCCTTGTTAACCAGCTCCCTCCCCGGTATCCGGGCTTTTTCCTCTTCGCTTCTCAGGTCAATATGTATTTCCGAACAAGGACCGCAGGGTCCGGTCTCGCCCATCTCCCAGAAATTGTCTTTTTTGGAGCCCAATAGCAGGCGATCAGCCGGAATTATCCCGCTCCAGATATTGAAGGCCTCTTCATCACGGACAAGGCTATCATCACTATCTCCCTCAAAAACAGTCGCATACAGGTTACTGCTGTCAACGCCATACACCTTTGTCAGCAATTCCCACGCCCATTCAATTGCCTCTTTCTTGAAATAGTCACCAAACGACCAGTTTCCCAGCATTTCAAACATGGTGTGGTGATAGGTGTCGTGCCCGACTTCTTCGAGGTCATTGTGCTTTCCTGAAACACGCAGGCACTTTTGGGTATCGGCAATGCGGGAATACCTGGCCGGCGCATTTCCCAGGAAAATATCCTTGAACTGGTTCATCCCTGCATTGGTGAACATCAACGTAGGATCATTCTTTACCACCATTGGCGCCGACGGGACGATTTTATGCTGCTTTGACCCGAAATACGCTAAAAAAGTTCTCCTTACTTCTGCTGATTTCATTAATTTTCTGATAGTTTGGCGTTGAATATGCCGTGAAAAATAAAACTGCAAAATTAATTTATTTATTTTTGCTTTTGGCTCAGGCGATAAATTCAAGGCATTATCGTTGATAATTTATTAATTTATTGATTTTAAATGGGAAAGAAGGCAAAATACATTTTCAACCATAAGACCCTCTCCTTCGAACACGCCCGGTTAACCGTCCGTCACATTGTCCTGAAAGTGCTGTCTTACCTGTCAACAGGTGTGGTTTTCACGATGGTCATACTCCTTGCAAGTTCTTATTTCTTTGATTCTCCCAAGGAGAAAATGCTCAAACGGGAGCTCCGGCAGTATGAACTCCAGTTCAAGCTGATGAATGACAAACTGGAACAAATCCAGGTGGTTGTGAACGACATGGCCGACCGGGATGACAACATCTACAGGGTCATTTTCGAATCTGAGCCTGTTCCTACTGAAGCGCGCAGGGCTGGTTTTGGTGGCACAAACAGGTATAAGAGCTATGAGGGTTACCGGAACTCGGACATTGTGATAGAAACTGCCAGGAAACTGGACCAGATCACAGCCAAGTTATATGTACAGTCCAGGTCATTTGATGAAGTCAGTGAAATGGCCCGTAACAAGTCGCTGTTGCTGGCCAGCATACCAGCTATCCAGCCGGTCAGCAACAAGGATCTGCGCAGGCTTTCATCTTATTTCGGTCACCGCACCGACCCCTTTTACAAAGTGTTGAAATTTCACGAAGGGGTAGACTTTTCGGCGCCAACAGGCACTGAGATATATGCCACGGGAGATGGTGTGGTCTATTCGAGCCAGCGTGCCAGGGCAGGATATGGAAACCAGATCATTATCGATCACGGCTTTGGATTTCAAACTATGTATGCCCACCTGCAGGAGTTAAAGGTGCGAAAAGGGCAGCGGGTGAAACGCGGACAGGTGATCGGAACCGTTGGAAATACAGGGAAATCGACTTCACCCCACCTGCATTACGAGGTTTGGAAAAACAACAGGCCTGTAAACCCGATCAATTACTTCTTCAACGATATTACTCCTGAGCAGTATGAAGAGATGCTGATTTTGTCGCAGCGCCCATCGCAAACCATGGATTAACAATACTTCCCGGATGACTGAAAAGCTCTATTACACAATCGGTGAGGTTTCGGAGATGCTCCGGGTAAACCCTTCGCTGATACGCTTCTGGGAAAAAGAATTCCCCATACTCAAACCGCAAAAGAATAAAAAGGGAAACCGCCTGTTTGTGGCCGGAGATATCGAAAACCTGCGCCTGATCTACCACCTTTTAAAGGAAAAAGGATACACTATCCAGGGTGCCCGGGATTACCTGGCAAAAAACAAGAACGAAGCGGAAACTAAAAAAGAGATCATACAATCTCTACAGAAGATAAGGCAACAACTCATCGCCATTGATCGGGAATTGGCATAAAAACGCTAAAAATAACGATCGTCCCGCAGGAATTCAAAGACATACTCTTCCACCCCTTCCTCCAGGGAATAGAAAGGATTGTCAAATCCCGCTGATCGCAGCTTATCAATCTTTGCTTCGGTGAAGTACTGGTATTTATCCCGGATATCTTCCGGCGTATCGATGAATTCAATATTTTCAGGGATGTCCATGGCGCCGAATACCGCCCCGGCCAGGTCGGTGAATGTCCTTGCCTGGCCTGTGCCCAGGTTATACAACCCGCTGGCTGTTCCCCTTTTCATCAGAAAGAACAGGACATCGACAACATCTTTCACATAGATAAAATCTCTTTTTTGCCCGCCATCTTTATAGTCAGGCCTATGAGACCGGAATAATTTCAGACGACCCGATTGCCTGATCTGATGATAGGCATGATACACCACCGAAGCCATCCGGCCTTTGTGGTATTCATTCGGACCGTATACATTGAAGAATTTCATCCCGGCCCAAAACGGGGGGCATTGATCATTGGCCAATACCCATTTGTCAAATTCATTCTTGGACTCCCCATATGGATTCAACGGCTTCAGCCGGGGAACAAGATCATGATCATCGGAATAGCCCAATTCACCCGTACCGTAAGTCGCAGCGGAACTGGCATATATCAGGGGAACATGATGGCCGGAGCACCATTCCCAGACCAATTTGGAATAATTCAGGTTCAGGGCATCCAAAACCGACCGGTCTGATTCAGTCGTGTCGGTGCGGGCTCCTATGTGAAATATCAATTCAACATTACCAGCATTGTTTTTCAGCCATTCAAAAAAATGATCCCGGGGGACCTTCTCCAGGAAAGCTTTGTTACGGTGGTTTTTCTCCTTTTCAGGGCGATTGAAATCATCAACCAGGATGAGATCGGTAAAACCTTTATTATTTAGCTTCCCGGCCAGGCAGCTTCCGATAAACCCGGCAGCACCGGTGATGACTATTTTTCCCATTTTATGATGATTCTCGAATCGCGCTGTTGCCAGTTCAATATCAAAGATACATAATTATTCGCTTTAAAAGAACTTATCAATATTTTTGACTTCATCTTTATGGATAATCTTTATCTTTGCGTTCCATGAAATCAACTCATTCTATTCTAATTTCCTAAAATTTTTACCCGATGAATTTTCGCACATTGTTTTTCCTGAGTGCCTTCTTATCATTAAATTTATTCATTGCTTTTCCCGTTATTTCACAGATCAGCCAGGGCGGCACTCCCCTGAGTTTTATCATGACGGAAAGAATGTCACCGGTATACGAAACGCGTGAATTTCCCCGTCCGGACATGGAACTGATCCACCTGGAAGACCAGGCCAATGTCATGTCCGATTTTCCTTACCCGGAACGCATGGGTGTTTCCGTCCCGGTGAATCTGAACACAGCGAATGCAGGCACATGGGAAACCCTGGCAGACGGGACCCGCATCTGGAGGTTGAGAATCGTTGTTGAAGGTGCACTGGCGCTGGGCGTATACTATGATCATTTCATTATGCCTGAAAATGCTTTGCTTTTCCTGTATAATGATGCCAGGACGCAGGTCATCGGGGCTTTCACATCGTATAACAACCATGATTCGGAGCTTTTTGCCACGGAATTCATCCAGGGCGATGCGGTAAACCTGGAATACATTGCACCGGCAGGTACGTCTGAACTGCCTGTGATCAGTATTTCAGAGGTGGCATATGCCTACCGTTTCATCTATTTTACTGACGATGGACTGCTGCGGGGCAGTTCATGGCCGTGTATGATCAACGTGGCCTGCGAGGAAGGAGATGATTGGGAGGATCAAAGCAGGGGCATCGCCCGCATGTCGATCAAGATCGGATGGAATTATTACTGGTGCTCCGGCTCGCTCATAAACAATACGAATAACGACCGTGTACCTTATTTCCTTTCTGCGGAACATTGCGGCACCGGCGCCTCGGCAGCCGACAGGAACCAATGGATCTTTTACTTCAATTACCAGTCGTCGACCTGTACCGGCAACTGGGGGCCATCGAATAATTCCACCACCGGCTGTACACTAAAAGCAGCCGACCCTTTAACCAGCTACGACGGGGCTGATTTCCTGCTGGTGCAGCTCAACAATACACCACCCACAAATTATGATGTGTATTACAACGGCTGGAACCGTACCAATACCCCCGGCGCCAGCGGTGTTTGCCTGCATCACCCCGCCGGCGACATCAAAAAGATTTCCACCTATCTGAATCCCATGATCTCTTCCACCTGGTGGAACGGGACGCCATCCCACTGGCGCGTGACCTGGTCACCAACTGTCAGCGGCCTGTCAATCATGCAAGGCGGCTCGTCAGGCTCACCTGTCTTCGATGAAGATAAACTGATCATGGGAGACCTCTCGGGAGGCTATTCCTCCAATTCCTGCAGCAACCCCTCGCCGGCCTGGTTCGGTAAAATCTGGTATGCCTGGGATATGAACGGCTCTACCCCTTCCACCCGCCTGAAAGACTGGCTCGACCCCACCAATACAGGTGCACTGAAACAACAAGGGCTTTCTTCCCAGATACTTCCTCCGGTTGTGGATTTTGAGGCCGATACAACGTACATCACCCAGGGGGAATCTGTTCATTTCACCGATCTGACAACCGGTAACCCGCCCACCGGCTGGTCATGGACATTCCCGGGCGGAACCCCGAATGCCTCCATGCAGCAGCACCCGACAGTCACCTATCTCGGCTATGGGGTTTTCGATGTGACACTCACCGTTATAAACCCTGACGGCTCAGGCACCTTATCCAAAACAGGATATATTACCGTTGAACAGATTCTTGCACCCGAAGCCGATTTCCAGGCCAGCCTGTTAGAAATCACCCAGGGCGAAATGATCCACTTTGCCGACCTGTCGATCAACAACCCGGTTGCCTGGAGCTGGTCTTTCGGCGGCGGCGAGCCCTCCACGTCCGGTAACCAGCATCCCGATTCAATTGTCTATAACACACCGGGCGCCTTTGATGTCAGCCTCACCGCGAGCAACAGCGGCGGTTCCGATACAGAACTGAAAGAAAACTATATCCTCGTAAATCCCGGCCTGGCGCCAACGGCCGACTTCTATGCCGATGTCACCGAAATTACTGCAGGTGATACCGTGAATTTCTTCGACCTTTCCACAGGCGACCCCACCCAGTGGCTGTGGAGCTTTGCAGGCGCCACACCCCCGAGCTCAGGTATGCAAAACCCGACCGGGATCGTCTATCCGGACGAAGGCACCTATAATGTTCAGCTCCGTGCAAGAAATGCCTTTGGTGTCAATATCATGCTAAAGGAAAATTATATCGTGGTAGGAAATGTCAGCATCAAAGACCTGAACCGCAGGGAAGATCTGATCGTCTATCCGAATCCGGCCAAAAACACTGTTTATGTGAGGCATGGGGGCATGGAGGCATGGGGGCATGGAGGGCATGGAGGCATGGTTATGGTTGAATTGATTGATATAATGGGAAATACCGTATTGAATACCAGCGTTGAACCTTCCGGCAATCAGTTCATGCTGGATCTTGGGAAGCAACCGGCCGGGTTATATATTCTCCGGATTATCTCGGGTGAAAATACTTACCAGAAGAAAATCAGCGTTATCCGGTAAGTATGTTTTGTAGTCCGGCGACTGAATTCCAGGCATTAAACCGACGGGTTAACCCGTCGGTTTGTAACATACTCGGAACCATTTCAGCTATATTGACTATCGCTTTTTCGATTACAACAATACCTGTATTTTCCCAGCTCTCACAGGGAGGCCAGCCAGCGAGTTTTCTTTATAATTTACAGACACCTCTCATTGAAATATCTCTTCCTCCTCCCGTTTTGGCGTCTATCCGCGCGGAAGACGATACAGATGAAAAACAGGCCCTTCCGCGTCGTGTCGCTGTGGCGGTCGATGCCAACCTGGACCTGATGGATCAAACGTCATGGCAGTCTCTGCCCGACGGTTCATGGATCAAGCAATGGCGGATATCCTGTGATGGGGCCCTGGCGCTAAGCCTGGATTTCGATGTTTTCAGAATGGTACCGGGGGCGAAGCTGTTTGTTTATGATGATGACCGGCAGTACCTGCTGGGTGCTTTCACAACAGCGAATAACAGGCAGGGCGGTTTGTTTGCCACGGGGCTGGTCCCGGGCGATGGGGTGATCATTGAGATCAATGCAGATCCGGCTATGACGGAAGAGCCTGTCCTTCATCTTTCAGCCATATCGTACCTATACCGCGACCTGCCGAATTTCCTTGACAGCAGGGGACCGTCCGATCATTGCGAAGTGAACATCAACTGCCCGGAAGGGGTGAACTGGCAGAAACAGAAGCAGGGCGTTACCCGGATATATGTCAAAAAGATCAGCAGTTACTTCTGGTGCACCGGTTCGCTGGTGAACAATACGCGGAAAGACCTGGCGCCTTTTTTACTTACCGCAGATCACTGCGCACCCAATGTGTCAGCAAGCGACCTGTCGCAATGGGTGTTCTATTTCAATTTTGAAGCGCCGGGATGTGAAAATCCTGCCACTACGCCCCCTGCCGTTAGCCTCACTGGGGCGGTCAAACTGGCCGGCGCCAACACCAGCGGCTCCGACTTTTTGCTGCTGCGGCTTGAAGACGACGTCCCGGAAAACTACAATCCCTATTACAACGGCTGGAGCCGGGAGAATATCCCCAGTCCCAACGGGGTAACCATCCATCATCCCAACGGCGACATTAAAAAGATATCGACATACACACAGACGCTGATCAGTTCGCAATGGTCGGGCACACCCGGCACGCACTGGCTGGTGTACTGGTCGCCGACCGTGACCAACTGGGGCGTAACCGAAGGCGGTTCTTCAGGTTCACCCCTTTTCGACAACAACGGCCGGATCATCGGTACGCTGACCGGAGGGACGGCCGCCTGCGATCCGGGTGGCATCGGTCCCGGCTCCGGCCCCGACCAACCCGATTATTACGGCAAGTTCTCCTGGTCATGGGACCAGAACGGGACGGAAAGCGACCAGCAACTAAAGCCCTGGCTCGATCCGGACAATACCGGCATATTATCCCTGCCCGGCCTTAGCAGCACGCTGTCGGCCGCCCTGGAAGCTTCCGACCGCGTTATCCTTTCCGGTGGCAATCTCACTTGCCGCGACATTTCCTCCGGGCTTCCCGTTT